>NZ_JBSXMU010000086.1:0-15190 GCF_054073225.1 Teichococcus aerofrigidensis | reverse complement strand
GATTTGGCTACCATCGTGGCTATTCGCGGCTACCGACAATCTTCGCAACGGAACCTCCAATAGGGGTGTTCATTTCTCCAGCGTTCGAGACTTCATCCTCCCGCCTACGGGGCTGTCACGCGGATAGTCAGGCGCAGCTCACGGCCTGTCCGCACCATAGGCTTCCCGCAGTCGTCGCTTGAAGATCTTGCCCATACTGTCTCGCGGCATGTCCGGCACCAGCCAGATCCGGCGCGGCACCTTGTAGCCCGCTAGCTGCGCCTGCAGATGCCCACGGATCGCCGCATCCATCGGCGCGGCACCGGACCTGAGCTGGACGGCGGCCACCAGGGCCTCGCCATATTCCGCGTCCGGCACGCCGAAAATGGCGCAGTCCAGCACATCGGGATGCGTGATCAGCGCTGCCTCGATCTCGGCCGGATAGATGTTCACTCCGCCGGAAATCACCATGTCCCGCTTGCGATCGGTGACAAACAGGAAGCCTTCCGCGTTCAAATGGCCGACATCGCCATTGGTGACATGGCCGTCGCGCTCCACGCGGGCGCGTTCCTCCGGCATGTTGTGATAGGTGAAGGGCAGCGCATTCGGGCCGGAATCGACGAAGATCTCGCCGGTCTCGCCGGGCGGCAGGATACGGCCCTCCTCATCCAGGATGCGGATAGAGGTGCCGGGCAGTGCCCGCCCCACCGTGCCGGGAAAACGCAGCCAGTCCGCGGCGCTGCAACTGGTGATCAGGCTCATCTCGGTCGAACCATAGGTTTCAGAAAGGATCGGGCCCCACCAGTCGAGCATGGCGCGCTTCACCTCCGGCGCGCAGGCGGAACCGCCATGCGTTACCCCTTCCAGTGAGGAAAGGTCGTAGCGCGCCCGTACCGCCTCCGGCAGCTTCAGCAGTCGCACCAGCATGATCGGCACCAGGGCCAGATGCGTCAGGCGATGCGCCTGGAGGGAGTGCAGCAGTTCCTCCGCATCGAAGCGCGGCAGTACCAGGATGAGCTCGGCTTGGGCCAGCGCCACCCGCGCATTGGAGGCCGGGCCGGCATGGTAGAGCGGCCCCACCACCGCCGTCCGCATCCCCGGTCGCGCCCCGCCGGCCAGGGTGCGGATGCGCCGCGCGGCGTCATGCTGCTCCGGCGTGCCGGGCAGCCGGCGCACGCCCTTGGCCCTTCCGGTAGTGCCGGAGGTATAGAGCATCATCCCGAGCGAAGGCGGCGTCGGCGCCGTCCAGGGCGGTTGGGCATCGCGCCAGGCCGGCCAGTCCAGTGTACCTTCCGGTGCTGCGGGGATCGCGCCCAGGCCATAGGCTGCGGCGATCTCCGGCGGCGTCGGTACCACGATCACCGCCACCTGCGGCGGCACCAGGGGTTCGATATGCGGCAGCAGGTCGGCATGCACCACCAGCACTCGGGCGCCGCTGTCCTGCAGCACATGCCCGGCCTCCTCGGCGCGAAAATGCCAGTTGATGGCAACCAGCGGCGCGCCTAGCCGGTCGGCGGCGAGGATCACTTCCAGATAGGCGGGCTCGTTGCGCAGCATCACGGCAATGCGCTCGCCGGCGGTGACGCCCAGCGCGGCCAAGCCGCTGGCGGCGCGTGCGGCGCGGTCGCGCAACGCCGTCCCGTCGATGTTGTGCGTGCCGAAGAGGATGGTCTGGGTCATGCGGACACCATGTCCAGGGTCAGGCCGGCCAAGCGCCGTCGCGCCGCGACCGCCTCTGTCATCAGCCGGTCGAAAATGGCTGCCATCGGCTCCACCATGTCGCAGAAGGCAGCGGCGGGGCCGCAGGAGAGCATGCCGCGTTCCACATCGCCATCGCGATAGGCATGGTCGCGGGATCTCGTGCCGCCGACGAGGTCGGCAAACTCAGCATGGTCGCGGGCGCCGGCCGCCTCCCGCCGGAGCACCTCACGGGAGGTCGCATTCTCCAGCACCCGCCAGGCGCCCATGGGGTGCGTGCCGGCAAAGGTCACCACGGAGGAATCCTGTGCCGCCGCAACGATGCGCGCTTTATAGGTGGGATGCGCCCAGATCTCCGCCGCCGCCAGCAGGCGGGAGCCGAGCAGCACCCCTTCCGCGCCGGAGGCCAGGGCGGCGAGAAGGCTCTCCCCGGTGCCGATGCCGCCCGCGACCACCAGGGGCACGGAAAGCTGCCGCGCCGCCATGGGCGCCACCACCAGCGACCCCAGCTGGGCGGCGCCGGGATGGCCACCGGCCTCCACCCCGATCAGGCAGATGGCATCCGCCCCGGCGCGCTCGGCATTCAGCGCATGGCGCAGCAACGGGCATTTGTGGATGGCGATGCCGCCCGCGGCATGGATGCGATGGATCAGGTCGCCCGGGGCACGGCCCACCGTCTCGAAATGCCGCACGCCGGCGCGCAGCGACAGCTCCAGCCAGGCTTCCAGGCGAAGATTGTGCCCCTCCACCTTCGAGACATTGAGGTTCACGCCGAAGGGCAAGCCGCCGGTCAGCTCGCGGCACTTTTCCAGCTCGCGCGCGAAGCCATCCGGTTCGGCAAAGGAGCGCGGCGTCAGGAAGGCCATGCCGCCCGCCCGCACCACGGCGGCGACATAGCGCGCATCGGACAGCCACATCAGCCCGCCGGCCAGGATCGGGTGACGGATGCCGAAGAGGTCGGTCAGGCGGGTGCGGAAGACGGGGAGATGCATGTCAGGGCATCGCATAGCCGCCGCTGGCGCCGATATGCTGCCCGGTGATGAAGGCGGCACGATCGGAGGCCAGGAAGGCGACGACGCCGCTGACATCCTCCGGCCGCGACAGCCGGCCCAATCCCTTGGCCGCAGGATAGGCGTTCAGCATTTTCGCCAGGCGCTCATTGGTCTCCGGCGTGGCATCGGCGCTGGTCGCCTGGCCAGGGGCGATGCCCTCATGGCTGACGGCGCCCAGCACCACCACATTGGCGGTGATGCGGTCACGCCCATGCTCCTTGGCCAGGGACTTGGTCAGGCCGATGATCGCCGCCTTGGCGCCGGAATAGGCGGCCAGCCGCGCCTCGCCGATCCGCCCCGCCTCGGAGGCGATCGAAATCACCCGCCCCCATTTCTCCCCGACCATGTCGGGCAGCACGGCGCGGCAGCAATACATGGTGCCGTAGACGTTCAGCTCGACCGTCTGGTGCATCTCGCTGTCGGGCGTGTCGATGAAGGTCGGCGGCATGCCCCCCTTGGCGCGGCGACCGGGGGTGACGCCGGCATTGTTCACCAGGATGGTGATGGGGCCGAAAGCCTCTCGCCCGCGTGCCACCAGGGCTGCCACGGAATCTGCCTTGGTAATATCGCCGGGGGAGGCCGTGGCCTCGCCGCCCGCCTCGCGGATCTCCCGCACCACCGCCTCGGCGCGCTCAGGAAAGAGGTCGTTGACGATGACCTTGACGCCCTCGGCGGCCAGCTCGCGGCAAATGGCCCGGCCGACGCCCTGGCCGCCGCCGGTGACAAGGGCCACGCGACCCTGCAGCTTCAGTTCCATGCGATCCTCTCAGCGCCCGACGAAGGCAGGCTTGCGTTTCTCGACAAAGGCGCGGAAGCCTTCTCGGCGGTCCTCGCTGTCGGTCAGCATGCCGGCGGCATAGCGTTCGAGTTCGAAGCCGGCCTCGAAGCCGCCCTGCATGCCGGCATTCACCGCTCGCTTGGCGAAGGCCACCGCCAGCGGCGGCATCTCTGCAATTTTGCGCGCCGTCTCCATGGCGGCGGCCAGCACGTCGCGCTCCACCACCTTGCTGACCAGGCCGATGGCCAGGGCCTTCTCCGCCGTCAGGTGCTCGGCGGTGAACATCAGCTCCTTGGCCATGCTGGCGCCGACAACTCGCGGCAGGGTCTGGGTGCCGCCGGCGCCGGGAATGGCGCCCAGCCGCACTTCCGGCAGGCCCATCCGTGCATGCGCCACCGCGTACCGGATGTCGGCGGTGAGCGCCAACTCCATGCCGCCGCCCAACGCCACGCCATTGATGGCGGCGATCAGCGGCCGCTCGAATTCCTGCATTCCGCGGATCAGCTGGTGCGTCGCCTTCTGCGCCATGAAGTATTCCGGGCCGGTGCGGCGCAGCTCGGCGCGTTCCTTGATGTCGGCACCGGCGCAGAAGGCGCGGTCGCCGGCCCCGGTCAGGATGACACAGCGTAGCCCGGCATCCTCCTTGGCCAGGCGGAAGAAGGCAGTGGCCAGATCCTCCTTCATGCTGCCGCCAATGGAATTCATCCGCTCCGGCCGGTTCAGCGTGACGGTCGCGACGCCCTCCACCTGCTCATAGATCAGCGTCGACAATTCCTCGCGCATGGCGCTTCTCCCTCAATCCCGCTGCAGCACATGGCCGACGGCGACCGAGCCCAGCCCGATCATGTGCGCGAGCCCCGTGCGCGCGCCCGGATGCTGGCGCCCCTCGGCCTCGCCGCGCAGCTGCCGCACGATTTCCGCGACCTGCCCGGCGCCGGTTGGCCCGATCGGATGACCCATGCCGAGCAGCCCGCCCGAAGGGTTCACCGCGCAGCCGCCGCCGCCAATATCCCAGCGCCCAGCCCGCAGCTGCGCCGCGCCCTGGCCCAGCGGGCAAAGGCCGAGCGCCTCCGCATAAACGATCTCCTCAATGCTGAAGGCGTCGTGCAGCTCGATGATATCCACCTCGCCCATGGCGACACCGGCCTGTTCCAGCGCCGCCAGGCCGGAGCGCTGCACCATTTCCACCAGGCTCCAGCCCTCGTCGGCAACAGCGTGCTCGGAGGAAGCGACGGAGGAGAGCACGCGGATGGCGCGGCCGCGATCCAGCCCGTGGCGGCGGATGGCCTCCTCGCTCGCCACGATCACCGCGGCGGCGCCTTCCCCGCGCGGGGTGCATTGCAGAGAGGTGAGGTCGCCGGCCACGCGGTTGCTGTTCAGCACCTGCTCCAGCGTGCGGGGCTTGCGGAACTGGGCGTAGGGATTGCGCGCGGCATTGCCGTGGTTCTTCACCGCGACAAGCGCCATCTCCTCCGGCGTCAACCCGTAGCGGTCGCGCCAGGCGCGGGCCATCAGAGCGAATTTCACCGCGGGGATCTCGGCGGCCGGCGTCAGGCGAGGGATGCCATCCTTGTGCGCTGCGCGCTGGCCGCTGCCGAACTTGTCGACGCCGAGCGCCAGCGCAACCTCGTGCTGGCCGCTGGCCACCATCAGGCAGGCCGTGCGGAAGGCGGAGGAGCCGGAGGCGGAGGCATTCTCCACCTGCATCACCTCGAGCCCGGTGGAGCCAATATGCCGCAGCATCACCCGCCCCGCCGCCATGCCGATGGCGCCGGTGCCGATGGCGGCGAAACCCACCGCCGGCCAGTCCAGCCCGGCATCGGCCAGGGCTCGGCGCAGCGCGGTCAGGCCCAGCGTGACATAGGGGATTTCGGTCGGGAACTGGTAGGGATGCATGCCGATGCCCACCACCCGCACCGGACGCATCTCGCGCAGGCCGCTCATGCCGCGCCCTCCAGCATGCGGAAGCGGCAGACCAGCAGTGGGCCGCGCTCGCTGTCCTCCGGCGCCAGCACGGCCTGGACCAGGGTGCCGGGCGGCACTTCCTCGGTGCCTTCCAGAATGCCATCCAGCACCGGACCTTCCTCCAGCCGCAGCCGCGCCACCAGCAGCGGTACCGCCATGCCGGGGGAGAGCGGCTGATGGATGGTGATGCAAGTCAGCACCGTGCCGCGGCCGCTGAGTTGGATCGGCTCCGCCGCCTCGGCCGGTGTGGCGCCGATGCCGTACGCGGTGCGGGGGAAGGCGATGGTGCCCGTGGCGGGATCACGCAGCGCCAGCAGCACGGCGCCGTCGCCGGTGCCGGAGGGCGCGTAGAGCCCTGGGTCGCGAAGCGGCAAATCCGTCTCTCCCTGGAAGGGGGTCATTGCGGGTGCAGTCCCGCCACGGCCACGCCGCGCGCGGCGCGGGCGCGCTCATCGGCGAAGAAGCGAGAGAGCTCCTCGGGCCCCAGATAGGCGGGGCCATTGCCGACCTGGCGCAGCCGCTCCGTCACCTCGGGCTCGGCCAGGGTGGCGCGCATGGCGGCATCCAGCCGCTGCAGCTGCGGCTCCGGCAGGCGGGCCGGGGCGGCGAGAGCCGTCCAGCTCTGTACCACCACCTCCGGGTAACGCGTGGACAGCAGCGGCAGATCGGGATAGGCCAGATCCGGGACGCTGCCGCCATTGGCGATCACCCGCACCCGGCCAGATTCCAAATGCGGCGCCAGCGGGCCGCGGCTGTCGAACAGGAAATCCACCTCCCCCGCCACCAGCCCGTTCATGGCGGCGGCGCTGCCGCGATAGGGCACATGAGTGGCCCGGGCACCGACGGCGTTGAGAAAGATCTCCGCCCCCACATGCATGGCGAAGCCGATGCCGGGGGAACCGTAATTGGCCGCATCGCCCTTGCGCCGGAGGTGCGCGACCAGACCATCCACATCGCGCACGCCGGTGGCGGCGGGCACCGCCAGCAGGAAGCCGCCGGCGGTGATGCGCGAGACCAGGCGGATGTCGCGCACCGGATCGAAGGGCAGGTTGCGGAACAGGCGGGGGTTCAGCGTGACGATGCCGCCGGAGAGCAGCATCAGCGTCTGCCCGTCCGGCGCGGCGCGAGTCAGGAATTCAACCGCCAGATTGCCGCCGGCGCCAGGGCGGTTGTCCACCACCACAGCCTGGCCCAGGCGCTGCGCCAGGCCGGGCTGCACAATGCGGGCGATCAGGTCGGTAATGCTGCTGGGGGAGGAGCCGCAGACCATGCGGATCGGCTGGGCGCCGCCCTGAGCAGCGGCCACGCCCGGAAGCAGCGCGGCTGTGGCCATGGCGGCCAGGGCCGCGCGGCGCGGCATGGACATGGAGGCTTCTCCCCTGCTTCGCGCGTTCTCTGCCCGCATGGGGCGATCCGCGCTTGTGACTTCATGGTACCCTAAGTGACTTTTGAGTCAACTCCAATGCGCCGATGGTCACGCGGCTTGCGCCGCGGCGCTGGGCCGGGCAGATGACGGGAAGCAGGAAGGCAGGGATGACCCGGACGGCAGCCGAGAAGAAGCCAGCACGCTGGGCGGATGCCGTCCCGGCCCGCGAGGCGCAGTACGAAAGCAAGCGCCGCGCCCTGGTGCGGGAGGCCGCCCGCGCCTTCGGCCGGCGCGGCTTCCACAACACCTCGCTGGAGGAGATCGCGGAGACGCTCGGCGTGACCAAGCCGGCGCTCTACCGCTATGTCCGCACCAAGCACGAGATCCTGTTCGAGGCGAAAAGCATTGCTTTCGATGCCGGCGCCCGGGCACGGGAGATGGCAGCGGAAGGCAGCCAGGATCCTCTGGAACGGCTGCGCCTCTACATCGTCCACTATATCGACCTGGTGACCAGCGAGCTCGGCTCCTATGCGGTGCTGGCGGAGCCGGTGACCTCGCTGCCCCCGGAATATGCCGAGCCGATCCGCGCCCGCATGCGAGAAGCCGATCGTGCCCTCCGCGCCATGGTGCAGGCAGCCATGGAGGCCGGCGCCATGCCACAGGGCGATCCCCGCTTGGCCGTCGCCTTCTTCATGGGCGCCATCAACCACATCGCCCGCTGGTACACGCCCGAAGGCTCGCTAAGCGGCCGGCAGATCGGCGAGATCTTTGCCGGCTTTGTGCTGAACGGCCTGCGGGGGCCGGCGCCGCCGGGCTGATCCGGCCAAACTTGACTCTATAGTAACTTCCGGGACCAATAGGTCACGCTGCCGGATGGCGGCTGGCGGCGCCCTGCGCCGACCGGAAAGGAGGAACCGTTATGACCTGGACCCGTCGGGGCGCCATCGCCCTGGCCGGCACCCTGCCCCTTGCCCGGGTGCCGGGCCTCCGGGCACAGCCCGCGCTGCCGCCTGGCTATCCTGCCAAGCCGATCCGGCTGCTGATCGGCTTCGCCCCCGGGGGTGCCACCGATATCGCCGCCCGGTTGGCCGCCCCCATCCTGTCGCAGCTGCTGGGGCAGCAGGTGGTGCCGGAAAACCGCTCGGGCGCCGGCGGCAACCTGGCGACCGAGATGACGGCCCGCGCCCCGGCCGATGGCTATATCCTGCTGATGCTGACGCCCGGCCAGATCGTCACCAACCCGCTACTGATGCCGGTGCCCTATGATCCGGAGCGCGACATCAGCATCATCGCGCGCATGACCGCGGGGCAACTGGTGATGGTGGTGCCCAGGGCCTCCCCCTTCCAGGACCTGCCGCAGCTGCTGGCCCGGGCCCGCGCCGGCGGCCCGCCGCTGTCCTACGGCACGCCTGGCCCCGGCACCTCCCAACACATCGTCATGGAGATGCTGAAGAAGGAGGGCGGCTTTCAGGCGACGCATGTGCCTTATCGCGGCAGCGGCCCGGCGGTGACCGACCTGATCGCCGGCAATATCGACTTCATGATCGACAGCGTCAGCCCCACCCTGCCGCATGTTCACAGCGGCGCCCTGCGCGCCATCGCCGTGACCGGCACGGAGCCGCATCCGGATTTCCCCGGCGCGGTGACGCTGAACAGCCTGGTGCCGGGCGTGGTGATGACCACCTGGCTGGGCCTGGGCGCGCCGCCGGGCCTGCCGCCGGGCATGGTGGATTACCTGACCGACATCGTCCGCAGGGCGGTGCAGGATCCGGCCTTCGCTGGACGTATGAAAGAACTGGGCGGGCAATCCGCCTGGCTGGGACCCGCCGATTTCACCGCCATCCTGGCAGCGGAACGCAGGAGCATCGGGGCGGTGATCCGCAACGCCAAAATCCGCCTGGAGTAGAGAAGCATCTTCTCTCTTAAGAAAAGAAGCGAAGACAATTCTCAGTTGGCGCCTCGCCTGAACTGTGAAGCGGGACGCCAACTGACAAAAATTTCTTGGTTCTTACAAAAAAAAGAACGTCGTTTCTACAATGGCTGGGCTCCGGAGCGCCGCACCACCTCCGCCCAGCGCGTCATTTCCGTCTCGACGAAGCGGCCCAGGGCCTCGCCGGCCATCTCGTCCATCGGCCGGCTGCCATTCCCTTCGCCATAGGCCCGCAATTCCGGATCCCGCAGCATGGCGGCAGCCGCGGCGGACAGCCGCTGCACCACCGCCGGAGGCGCCTCGGCCGGCAGGAACAGCCCCGACCAGGCGGAGGACCAGGCCTCCGGCAGGCCGATCTCGGCAACGGTAGGCACATCCGACAAGGCCGGAATGCGCCGCTGCGCGGTAACCGCGAGCGGCCGCATCCGGCCATTGGCCACATGTTCCCGCGTGGTGGCGACATAGTCGAACATCACATCCACCGTGCCCGCCATCAGGTCGGTCAGCGCCGCAGCGGCCCCGGTATAGGAGACATGGGTGGTCTCGATCCCGGCCACGGATTCGAAGAGCACCGCGGTCAGGTGGGTGGAGGTACCGACCCCCGCATGCGCCAGATTGACCCGGCCGGGATGGGCGCGGGCGAAGGCGATGAATTCCGCCGCATTGCGATAGGGCCGCGACGGATTGGCAACGAAGACATTGGAGGATTCAAACAGTCCCTGGATCGGCGTGAAGCTGCGCACGGGGTGATAACCGAGCCGGCGATACAGGGCCGGCGCCCCGGCCATGGCGGCATTGGTGCCATAGAGCACAGTATAGCCATCCGGTGCCGCCCGGGCCACGTATTCGGTGCCGAGCGTGCCGCCGGCGCCGGGGCGGTTCTCGATCACCACCGTCTGGCCCAACTGCTCGCCCAGCTTGCGCGCGGCCAGGCGCGAGGTGGAATCCGTCACACCCGCCGGGGTGAAGGGCACCACCCAGGTCAGGGCGCGGCTCGGGTAGCGCTCCTGCGCCAGGGCCGGCGCCGCCAGCGCGGCAAGGCCGGCGCCCAGGGCCCGGCGGGTCAGCGGCGCGTTCATGAGGGCTGCGCGCCGGAACGGCGGACGATCTCCGACCAGCGCGGGATCTCCTCCTGGATGAAGCGGCCGAAGCGCTCCTTGTTCAGCTCCACCATGGGGCGGCTGCCATTGCTTTCCGCCACCTGGCGGATCTCGGGGTCGCGGATCACCGCTTCGGCCGCCTCGGCCAGGCGGTCGACAATGGGCTGTGGCGTGCCGGCCGGCAGCAGGATGCCGGACCAGCTGGCGGAGAGCGCATCCCCCAGGCCCAGTTGCGCCACGGTGGGTACCTGCGGCAGGGCCGGGATCGGCTCGGCCGCGGTCACCAGCAGCGGGCGCAACCGACCGCCCTCGATATGCGCGCGGGTGGCGACGGCATAGTCGAACATGATGTCGATATTGCCGGCGATCAGGTCGTTCAGCGCCGGGCCGCTGCCGGGATAGGGGATGTGGGTCATCTCGATCCCCGCCACCGTCTGGAACAGCACCGCCGCCAGATGCGTGCCGGTGCCGACACCAGACGTGGCGAAGTTGATGCGGCCGGGATGCTGCTTCGCGTAAGCTACCAGCTCCGCCGCCGTGCGATAGGGGCGGGAGGGATGCACCACCAGCACATTGGGCGTCTCAAACATGCCCTGGATGGGAATGAAGGAGCCCATCGGGTCATAGGGCAGCCGGCGGAACAGGGCAGGCGCGGTGGCCAGCGTGCCCTGGGTGCCATAGATCATGGTGTAGCCATCGGCGGCCGCGCGGGCGGCCAACTCGGTGCCCAGCGTGCCGCCGGCCCCGGGGCGGTTCTCGATGATGATGCTCTGGCCCAGCCGCTCGCCCAGCTTGCGCGCCACCAGGCGCGAATTGACGTCGGTGATGCCGGCCGGGGTGAAGGGCACGATCCAGGTGATCGGCCGGTTCGGATAGGTGCCTTCGGCCCGGGCAAGGGGCAGGCCCAGCGCCGCCGCCAATCCCCCGCACGCGCCGCTCCAGGCAGCCCTTCGGGTGATCCGCATGGTTGTTTCCTCCCTTTCGGCCATCCTGCCGTTACCTCCGAGTCACCGGAATTACCTTCAGGATATCGGAGACCAATCGGGAATCAACACGACTTTATGGAGATACGGCCTTCAGGGGCCGAAGAGCAGCGGGCGCGCCTCCTCCAGCGCCGCCAGATAGCGCTCGCGATTGGCCTCGAGCCGCGACACCGGCCCGCCAAGGGAGATCGCCACCGGCTCGCCGCCCACCAGCCCGGCGATGGCGATACCCGCCACCCCCTCTCCCGCCTCGCCCGAAACCCAGGACCAGCCGCGTGCGGCGATCTCGGCCACCGCTCGTTCCAGCGCCTCCGGGTCGGTGATGGTCTGCGGGCCCAGGGCGCGCAGCGGGCGGGATTGCAGCAGGCGCCGCCGCTCCTCGGCCGGCATCAGCGCCAGCAGAGCCTTGCCCAGTGCCGAGGCATGCAGTGCCAGCCGGTCCCCCGGCCGCAGCATGTAACGCAGCACATGGCTGCCTTCCTGGATCGCCACTACCTGCACGCGATGCCCGTCGGGCCGGCCGCAAAGCGCCGTCTCGCCGGTTCTTTCGCTGAGCATGGCAATGGCCTCGGCGGCGAAGGTAACGATGGGATCTCGTGCCGCCGCTTGCTGTGCCAGATCCAGCAGCCGCCGCGTGGGATAGAAGCGGCGGGAGCGCAGGGTGCGCAGCAGAAAGCCCGCCTCATGCAGCGTGTGCAGCAGGTCGGAGGTGCTGCTTTCCGGCAGGCCGATGAGCCGGGCAACCTCCGAATTGGACAATTCCCGCTGCTCGCGGGCGAAGGTCTCGAAGACGGCCAGGGTGCGCAGGGTCGCCGGAACGGTGGTCGGCATCGGGGAACCTCGGGGGAGTGACGGGAAAGGCCGGCGTTAGAGGAGCCAGGCCCGGCTGGCCAGCGCAGCAGCGTCGGTGACTCTCGAGACATTTTGTTGACTTGAAAGTCACTTCGACTAGCATGGCCGCATCGAAGGAAAGGCCACGGCCGCGGAAGGTCGGGCGGGAGGGAATGGTCATGGTGGCGCGCGCATGCATCGGTCCAGCACGGTCCGGAGGTCCCGATGGCCATTGACCTTTCGCCGGAGCAGGAGCTGCTGCGCGACAATGTCCGCCGCTTCCTGGAGCGGGAGGTCACCCCGGTGATCAACCGGCACGAGGCGGCGAAGACCTTCCCCTTCGAGCTGCTGGGGGAGCTGCGGCAATTCGGCTATCTCGGCGGGCGCCTGCCGGAGGCGGAGGGCGGCTTCGGCCTGGACTACGTCACCTGGGGCATGCTGCTGGAGCAGACCGGCTACTGCTGGATGTCGCTGCGCACGCTGGTGAACATCACCAACGGCGCCATCAACCGTCTGCATGCCTATGGAACGCCGGAGCAGAAGGCGCGCTTCCTGCGGCCGCTGCTGGAGAACACCCGACGCGCCTGCTTCGGCCTGACCGAGCCGGAGGTGGGGTCCAATGCCGCCGGCGTGCAGATGCGCGCTGACCGGCGCGGCGACCGCTACCTGCTGAACGGCCGCAAAATGTGGATCACCAACGGCGCCAATGCCGATTTTGCCATCGTCATCGCCCGCACCTTCAGCCCGGATTGCGAGGGCGGGCTGTCCGCCTTCATCGTCGAGCGCGGTGACGGCTACGAGGTGCGCCCGCTGGACACCATGGTGCTGCGCTGCACCGGCACGGCGGAGCTGGGCTTCAGCGACATCAGCATCCCGCGCGAGAACCTGCTGGGCGAGGAAGGCGGCGCCTTCCGCCATGTGCTGAAGGGGCTGAACGCCGCACGCGTCAACATCGCCATGGGCGCGGTGGGCGCGGCACAGGCAGCACTCGACCTTTCCATCGACTACGCGAAGACGCGCAAACAGTTCGGCAAGCCGATCGGCAGCTTCCAGCTGGTGCAGAAGCACATCGTCGACATGACCATCCGCACCGAGGCGGCGCGCGCCCTCTCCTACAATGCCGCGACCGCGCTGGATCGCGGCCGCGATGCGCGCACCGAATGCTCCATCGCCAAGCTCTATGCCACTGAGGCGGCGCATGAAGTGGCCAGCATGGCGCTGCAGGTGCATGGCGGCATGGGCTACTCCACCGATTACCCGATCGAGCGCATCTTTCGCGACACCCGCGGCGGCATGATCCCGGAGGGCACCACGGAAATCCAGACGCTGATCGCCGGCCGCGAGATCCTGGAGCTTTCGGCGCTGTCATGAGCGGCTTCTCCGATCTTTCCCCGCTTTTCGATCCGCGCTCCGTCGTGCTGGTCGGCGCTTCCGAGCGTGCCGCCAGCGTCGGCGGGCGCACGCTGTCGAACATCCTGGATCATTCGGAGTTCCGCGGCGCGCTGCACCTCGTGAATGCCACGCGGTCGGAGATCCGCGGCCGCGCCTGCCACCGCCGCGTCGCCGACCTGTCGGAGGTGCCGGAGCTGGCGGTGATCGCCGTCCCCGCCGCCGGCGTGATGGAGGCGCTGCGGGACTGCGCCGCGCTGGGCGTGAAATACGTCATCATCTTGTCCTCCGGCTTCGGCGAGACCGGCGAGGCCGGCCGCGCGGTGGAAGCGGAGATGCAGGCCCTGGCGCGCGCCAGCGGCATGCGGCTCTACGGCCCGAACTGCCCGGGCGTCACCAATATCAACAAGCGGCTGGGCTTCACCTTCTCTCCCGCCTTCTCGCATGACCTGCGGCCGGGCCCGATCGGCCTGGCGACGCAGGGCGGCGGGCTGGGCCGCAACCTGCTGCAATCCATGGAGCGCGGCACCGGCTTCGCGCTCTGGTGCTCCACTGGCAACGAGGTGGATCTGCAGGTCGCGGACTTCATCCATTACATGGCCGGCGCGCCGGATGTACGGGTGATCGGCACCATCCTGGAAGGCATCAAGGACGGGCCGCGCTTCCTGGCCGCCGCCCGCGCCGCCGCCGAGGCGGGCAAGCCCATCGTCGCGCTGAAGGTCGGCCGCTCCGCTTATGGCACGCGCGCCGCCGCCTCGCACACCGCCTCCCTCACCGGCTCCGCCGAGGTGAACAGCGCCGCCTTCCGCCAGTTGGGCATCATCGAGGTGGACGACATCGACGAGCTGGTCGATGTCGCTTCCCTGCTCGCCCGCGGCCGGCCGCGAGGCGGCGAGCGCATCGCCATTTTCGGCTCCTCCGGCGGCGCCTGTGCCCTCGCGGCCGACATGGTCGGCCAGGCCGGGCTGGTGCTGGCCGATCTGGCGCCGGAAACCACGGCGGCGCTGGCGGAAAAACTGCCGCCCTATGCCGCGCTGGGCAATCCGGTGGATACCACCACCGTCACCCTGACCAATCCTGGCGTGATTGAGGAGACGCTCGCCGCCGTCGCCAACGATCCGGCCGTTTCCCTGGTGATGATGCCCATGCCGCTGGATTACGGCAGCGTCTCGCAGACCGTGGCGGAGCGCATAGTGGCGGCGCAGGAAAAGTCCCCCATCCCGCTGGTGCCAGTCTGGATGAGCGAGCGCACCGGCGCCGCCTATCGCTGCTTCGCCGAGGCGGGCATGGTGCCGATGCGCAGCCTGCGCAATGCCGCAAAGTCCTTCCGCCGCTTCATTGACCATGGCGCCTGGCAGCCCGGTATCCTACCCCAAAGCCTGGGGGCCGGCCTGTCCGAGGCCCCGACCCGCACCCTATCCGAAGCCGAGGGCAAGGCCATGCTGCGCGCCGCGGGCCTGTCCGTGCCGCAAGGCCGGTTGGCGACCAGCGCCGAGGCGACCGCCGCCGCCGCCACGGAACTGGGCTTCCCCGTGGTGTTGAAGATCGCCAGCGCGGAGATCCTGCACAAATCCGACATGGGCGGCGTCGCGCTGAACCTACGTGACGCGGCGGCCGTACGCGATGCCTTCGCCGCCGTTACCCGCGCAGCCGCCCAGCACCATCCCGCTGCCCGCATCGACGGCGTGCTGGTGGAACGCATGGCCCCTGCCGGCGGCGTGGAGCTGCTGCTGTCGGTCTCGCGCGATCCCGTGCTGGGCCATGTCATGACCTGCGGCCTGGGCGGCATCCACGTGGAACTGCTGCGCGACCTGTCCCGCCGCCTGCTGCCGGTCGATGCGGCCGAGGCGCAACGCATGCTGCGTGAGCTGCGTGGCTTCCCGCTGCTGCAAGGCATGCGCGGCACCGCGCCTTGCGACCTGGATGCACTGTGCCAATCCATGGCAGCGCTCTCCGCCCTTGTGGAAGCGCAACCGGAGCGCATCGAGGAAATCGAGATCAACCCGATCCGCAGCGGTGCGGATGGGGCGCAGGTGCTGGATGCGGTGGTCACGCTGCGCGGGGTAGAGTCTGTTATGGACCTGCGGCTGGGTAACGATCAGGCTGCGCGGCATGAGTG
>NZ_JBSXMU010000085.1:0-15478 GCF_054073225.1 Teichococcus aerofrigidensis | reverse complement strand
CCCCCCCCCCGGGCCGGGGGTCCTGTCAGGCCGCCATCTTGCGGGCGGCGCCGTCCCGCGCCAGCACCGACATGGCCTCCGCCACCAGGCCGGCCGCATCCTCGGAGCCGGCCTCCAGGCAGCAGCGTTCGGCGTGGCTCAGCAGCCGCAGCACGGCCGCGAGGTCTCGTTGCGCCTGATGGGTCCAGAGGACCGCAGCGATAGGGGTATCCATCGGAAAGGACCGCCACTCGATGTTGGGATGCGGCCGCGCTTACACCGCAATCCTCGCGCGGACCAGAAAAAAGCGCGGTCCGGGCCGATGGCCGCGCGGCCTATTGCAGCAGGCGGCCCGCGCCGGCCGGCGCCAGGTCCCGGGACAGCGACGGCGCGGCGGGCAGGAGGGTGGCGGCGAGGGCGAGGTGCAGCGCGGCATCGGCGGCGCCCAGGCGCCGGCACTCCGCTTCCAGATAGGAGATCATGCGGGAGAGGGCTTCCTGGTCTGAGCCGGCCTGCGGGTCGCGCGAGGAAAGGGTGTGCCTGGCCATGGGAGAGAGTTTCTTCCGCTGCTTCACCCTGCTCGGGCGAGGTGATGTTCACGCCCCCGTGATACTCGGTAGCGTTTCAGAAGATCAATGACTTTATGTTGCAGTAAGGATCCGTAACACAATCAGAAATTGTAAAGTTGCGCCAGACACGATCATGGTCGCGACTTGTCCACAGGATTGACGGTGCTTTTACGCCCGGCGAGGCATGCGCCCGGCGCGGGGATGCTCTACGCTGGACGCCGAACCGCCGGAGATAGCCGCCCCATGCGCGTCCTGATCGCCTTGCTGGCCGCCCTGCTCGCCCTCGACGCCGCGCCGGTCCTGGCGGGCCCGACCCTGGACGGGGTCAGGGCGCGCGGGCAGCTGGTCTGCGGGGTCAATACCGGGGTGGCCGGATTCTCCGCGCCGGACAGCCGGGGCGAGTATCAGGGGCTCGACGCGGAGTTCTGCCGCGCCGTGGCGGCCGCCACGCTGGGCGATGCATCGAAGGTCCGATTCGTGCCCACCACCTACCAGACGCGCTTCGTCGCCCTGCAATCGGGCGAGATCGACCTGCTGGCGCGCAACGTGACGCAGACGCTGATGCGCGACACGGCCATGGGCTTCAACATGGCCGGCGTCAATTTCTACGACGGCCAGGGCTTCCTGGTGCCGCGCGCCTCGGGCATCGCCGGCGCGCGGCAGCTCGACGGCGCCACGGTCTGCGTGCTGCCCGGCTCCACCAGCGAGCTCAACCTCGGGGACTATGCGCGGCGCGAGGGCCTGCGCCTGCAGCCCGTGGTGCTGAGCTCGATGGACGAGATGACGGCCGCCTACCAGTCCGGCCGCTGCGACGCCATGACCACCGATGCCTCGCAACTCGCCGCGCTGCGCGTCTCGGCCCTGCGCGAACCCGAGGCGCATGTCATCCTGCCCGAGCGGATCAGCAAGGAGCCGCTCGGCCCGATGGTGCGGCATGGCGACGAGGAATGGCGCGACATCGTGACCTGGACCCTGGCGGCGCTGATCGAGGCCGAGGAGCTGGGCGTGACCCGGGCCAATGCGGCGGAGATGCGCGGCGGGCAGGACCCGAACGTGCTGCGCCTGCTCGGCGCCACGCCGGGCTTCGGCAAGGCGCTGGCGCTGCCGGAGGACTGGGCCTTCCAGGCCATCCGGCAGGTCGGCAACTACGGCGAGATCTTCGACCGGACCCTGGGCAAAGGTTCGCCCATCGGCCTCGAGCGCGGCCTGAACGACCTCTGGACCCGCGGCGGCCTGATGTACGCCCTGCCGCTGCGCTGAGGCGCGGCGGGGCCTCAACAAGACCATGGCATCCGGCCGCCGGCTATGATGCCATGGTCGACGCGGAACCGGAATGAAGCCGGTCCGCCATGAACCCACGGAGGAGGACAGCCTATGGCAAGAGTGGCCCTGGTCACCGGCGGGCAGCGCGGCATCGGCGCGGCCATCAGCGAGCAGTTGCAGAAGGCCGGCCGCAAGGTGGTCGCCTCCTATGCCGGCAATGACGCCGCCGCTGCGGCCTTCACCGAGCGCACCGGTATCGCGACCATCAAGTTCGACGTCTCCGACTTCGAGGCCTGCCAGGCCGCGGTCGCCCGGATCGAGGCGGAGCACGGACCGATCGAGGTGCTGGTGAACAACGCCGGCATCACCCGCGACGGCACCATGAAGCGGATGGACCGCAAGATGTGGGACGACGTGATCGACACCAATCTCGGCTCCTGCTTCAACATGGCCAAGCTGGTCTGGGACGGGATGATGTCGCGCAAGTTCGGCCGCATCGTCAACATCGGCTCGATCAACGGCCAGGCCGGGCAGTACGGCCAGGTCAACTATGCCGCCGCCAAGTCCGGGATCCACGGCTTCACCAAGGCGCTGGCGCAGGAGGGCGCGCGGGCCGGCATCACCGTGAACGCCATCGCGCCCGGCTATGTGGACACCGAGATGGTGCGCGCCGTGCCGGAGGACGTGCTGCAGAAGATCATCGCGCGCATCCCGCGCGGCCGCCTCGGCACCGCCGAGGACATCGCGCGCGGCGTCGCCTTCCTGACCGCCGACGATGCCGACTTCATCACCGGCTCGACGCTGTCGATCAACGGCGGCCAGCACATGTACTGAGGCGGGGCGTTCCGCCGGGGCTCCAGCGGCCCCGGCGGCGGTCCTTCAGCGGTTCTCGATGCCGGCGGGCGCGGCGTCGCCGATGGTGCGGTTGACGATCCACGACACCACCGCGACGATGATCGCCCCGAAGAAGGCCGCCCAGAAGCCCGAGACCTGCATCCCCGGCATCACCAGCGCCGTCAGCCCGAGCATCGCAGCGTTCACCACCAGGGTGAAGAGGCCGAGCGTGAGGAGGTTCAGCGGCAGGGTGAGCAGCATCAGCACCGGCCGGATCAGCGCGTTCACGATGCCGAAGACGATGGCGGCGATCACCAGATTGAACGGTCCGCTGAAGTTGATGCCGGTGATCAGCATGTCGGCGCACCAGAAGGCGAAGGCCGTGATCAGCGTGCGGGCCAGGAAACCCATCGGGCATGTCCTCCATGAATGCGCTGGCGCAACGCGGCCGCCGGCGCGGGGTTGCGAAGCTTAAGCCGGGTCGCCCTGCCTGTCCGCCACCCGCCGCGCCCCGGGAGGCTCAGGCATAGCGCGCCAGGTTGCGGCGGATGCGGGCCAGCACCGGCTCGTCCAGGGAGGGCAGCGCGAAGGTCTCGCCGGTGATCTGCTCGAAGGCGGTGACATAGACGGCGGCGGTGGCCAGGATCACCGCCTCGGGGATCTCCGGGATCGGGTCCTTGTAGGGATCGCAGCGCGCCACCACCCAGTTGCGCACGAAGTCCTTGTCGAAGCTCTCCGGCTTCTCACCGGCCTCGAAGCGCGCCGGATAGCTGCCGGCCAGCCAGTAGCGGCTGCTGTCCGGCGTGTGGATCTCGTCGGCCAGGACGATGTTGCCCTCGGTGTCGAGGCCGAACTCGTACTTCGTGTCCACCAGGATCAGCCCGCGCCGCCGCGCCAGCTCCTGCCCGCGCGCGAAGAGGGCGAGGGCGTAGCGCGAGAGGGTCTCCCACTGCGCGGCGCTCAGCAGCCCCTTCTCCAGGATCAGCGCCGGCGTCAGCGGCTCGTCGTGCCCGCCGTCGAAGGCCTTGCTGGTGGGCGTGATGATCGGCCGGGGCAGCTTCTGGTTGTCGCGCATCCCGTCCGGCAGGGTGACGCCGTACATCTCCCGCTGGCCGGCCTTGTAGAGCGTCAGGATCGAGGTGCCCGTGGTGCCGGCGAGATAGTCGCGCACCACCACCTCGACCGGCAGGATGTCCAGCCGCTTTCCCACCACCACGTTGGGGTCCGGGTATTCGAGGACATGGTTGGGGCAGATGTCGCGCGTCTGCTCGAACCAGTAGCGCGCCGTCTGGGTCAGCACCTGGCCCTTCAGCGGAATGGCCGCCAGGATACGGTCGAAGGCGCTGATGCGGTCGGTGGTGATGAGGATGCGCCGCCCGTCCGGCAGGTCGTAATTGTCCCGCACCTTGCCGCTGTAGTGGTTGGGAAGCTCGGCGATGGTCGCATCGTTCAGGATGTGCCGCGCATAGGGCGCGAGGGTGCTGGGATCCATGGCCGTTATCCTGCAAGCGGTGGGCGCCGCAGGGTAGCGGCTGCCGCCCAGCCTGTCAGGAGGCAGGTAAGTTCCGAATGGCCACGCTTAGGGCAAACATCGTCTTCCAATGGTAATGTTATAATGTATCATACTGTCCTCACTATAAGCTGTAGCAGAGCCGAGTCGATCCATGTCACGTCGTCATCTCTTCCTCACAACGGCCCTTCTTCCCACGCTGCTGCCGGCGATCCCGCGCGCCCAGGAGGAGGTGCGGCTGCCGCCGGTTTCCGTTACAGCAAGCCCGGTACAGACCGGGCAGATCGGTAGCTTCGTGCCGCTCACGACGTTGGAGCAGCCGGCGCTGTCCAGCGCCGCGCCGCGCAGCCTGGCCGAGGCGCTGGCCGACGAGCCGGGCATCAGCGCCACCGGCTTCGCCCCCGGTGCCAGCCGCCCGATCATCCGCGGCCTCACCGACAATCGCGTCCGGCTGCAGGAGAACGGCTTCACCGCCGGCGATGTGTCGGCCTACGGCGCCGACCATACCGTACCGCTCGATCCGCTCGCCGCCGAGCGCGTCGAGGTCATCCGCGGACCAGCCTCGCTGCGCTGGGGCTCGCAGGCCATTGGCGGAGTGGTCAACATGATCAACAACCGTATTCCGACCAGCCTGCCGGAGCGCAACGTCCAGGGTCGCCTCGCCGGCGGGTGGAACAGCGGCAGCCGCGGCTGGGACGGTCTGGCTACGGCCGATGTGCGGGCCGGCAACTGGGTGCTGCATGGCGATCTCTTCGGGCGCAAGGATCACGACTACGAGCTGCCGGATGGCGGGCGGCAGGCCAACAGCTTCGTCCGCACCGACGGCCAGGCGCTCGGTCTGAGTTATGTCGGCGAGCAGGGCTTCATCGGCACTTCCATCTCTCGTTTCCGCAGTCTCTACGGCATTCCGGGCGGCGAGGAGGCGGAGTTGGGCATCTCTCTGGATGTCGAGCAGTTCCGCTGGGCAAGCCGTGGCGAATACCGCCCGTCGAGCGGTCCGCTGCGCAGCGTTAGCTACTGGCTCGGCTTCAGCCGCTACCGGCATGAGGAGATGGGCCTCGAACATGAGCATGGCCATGATCACGAGGAGGGCGAGGAGCATGAGCACGAGGAGCTTGCAGGTGCCCGGGTCGAGCATGGCGGCTTCCGCAACATCACCTGGGATGGGCGCCTCGAGCTGCAGCACCAGCCGATCGAGACCAGCATTGGCGCGCTGAACGGCACGCTCGGCCTGTCCTTCGAGCAGGAACGGCTGCGCACCACCGGCGAGGCGCTGGACTTCCTGCCGCCTGCCGACACCGACCGCTATGCCGCCTATCTCTTCGAGGAGCTCAGTCTCACTCCGGCGCTGCGGCTGCAGGCGGCGACCCGGATCGAGATGGTGCGGATCGGCGGCGCCACGGCGGATTTCGGCGGCGGCCTGCTGCCGTCCGAGGAGGGCCAGGAGCTTGCCAACAGCCCCTACGAGCGCGACTACACCCCGGTCAGCGTCAGCCTCGGCCTGCTGAAGGACCTGCCCTGGGCGATGCAGGCGCGCGTCACCGGCCAGTATGTCGAGCGGGCGCCGAGCGTCGCGGAGCTGTTCTCGCGCGGCTCTCACCATGCCTCGGGCACCTTCGACATCGGCAATCCCGACCTGCGCAAGGAGTCGGCCGTGACCGGCGAGATCGGCCTGTCGCGCAACAGCGGCAGCTTCCGCTTCGACACCAGCGCCTTCCTCTCGCGCTTCGACGGCTTCATCTATCAGGCACTGACGGGCAACAGCTGCGACGAGGACTTCGCCTCCTGCGCGCCCGGCGGCGAGGGCGAGTTCCTGCAATCCGCCTACGGTCAGCGCGATGCGCGCTTCTGGGGCGTCGAGGTAAAGGCCGAGCAGGATCTGTTCCGCCTTGGCGGCGGCCGCTTCGGCCTGTCCGGACGCTACGACTTCGTGCGCGCCGAGTTCACCGGCGGCGGCAACCTGCCGCGCATTCCGCCGCACCGCCTCGGCGGCGGTATGTTCTGGCGCAACGGCGGCTGGAACACCGGCATCGACTATCTGCACGCCTTCGACCACAACCGCACCGCCGACAACGAGACCTCGACCAAGGGCTATGACTCTCTGAATGCCCGGATCGCCTACACCGCGCCGCTCGGCAGCGATCTGGGCCTCACCCTCGCGGTCGTCGCCAGCAACCTGCTCGACAGCAACATGCGCAACGCCGCCTCGTTCAAGAAGGACGAGGTTCTGCTGCCCGGCCGGACGGCGCGGCTGATGGCGATACTGACCTTCTGACGATGGCCTGCGCCGGATCCTGGTGTCCGGCCTGACCGCTGGCAGGTGTTCGCCTCACGGCTTATCCAGCTCCGGATAGTGCCGGAAGATGCCCTCGCCGAAGTCCAGCCGGCGCTTGCTGCCCAGATAGGCTTTGAGTTCCGGCAGGGTTGCCACGGCGTCGCGCAGCGCCACCAGGCGGGGCAGCTCCGGCTCCAGCGTCGCCATCCGGCGGGGAAAGGCGAAGCGCAGCCCCTCGAGGAGTTGGAACAGCGAAAGGTCGGCATAGGTCCAGCGCCGTCCGGCCAGCCAGGCACTGGCACCGCCCTCCAGCACCCGCTCGAAGTAGCCGAGGAACTTCGGCATGCGGCTCTCGCGGAAGGCCCGGGCCCGCTTCGCCGCCGGGCCCTTCTGCGCCTCGTAGTAGTCGCCGGGGTCGATCGGATGATGCGTATCGTGCGCCTCGGCCACCATGTCGGCGATGGTGAGCTGCAACTGGTGCACCCAGAGCCGGCCCTTCAGGGTCCGGGGCGCCAGGCCGTGCCGCTGGCCGAGGAAGAGCAGGATATTGGCGGTCTGGGCGATGGTCATGCCCTCCGCCACCAGATAGGGGGGCGCGAAGGGCGGCTGTTCGCGCCGCGCCGCCATGTCGGGCTGCAGCCGCCTGGCATCCTTGCCGCGGGCGCATTCGCGGTAGGGGATGCGCCCCGCCTCCAGCGCCAGGCGGACGAATTCGCCACGGCCCGGCAGGCCGTCCCAGTACCAGAGCTCGTAGGTCATGCCGCCTCCATCGCCCCGCCTCCATCGTCGGGAGTCCGGAACCGCAACGCCCGGCGCCGAGAGTGGATGCAGGCGGTGCCTCGCTAAGCCCTTGCTCATCATTGGCGGGGCATAAGCGCGTCATCGAACCGCAACCTTCCAGGGACGCGAAGGGCAGGCGCCATGTTCCATTCCGGTCCGGGCCTGCCGCAGGCCCTCCGCAACGATCTGGCGGCGCCGCCGGGGCTGGACCTGGACGGGCCGGCCGGCTGGCTGCGGCGCCGGCTGCCCTTGCTGATGAACCAGGGGCTGCTGGTCGATCTCGGCCTCGTCGCCGCGACCCTGGCGCTGCTCTGGCTGGGCACCCTGCTGCACATCCGGCTGGAACGCCGGGAGAGCCTTACGGCGGCGGAGCGTCATGTCAGCAACCTCGCCGGCGCCTCGCAACAGATCCTCGCCCGCACCATCGAGGCCATCGACCAGCGCCTGCTCTTCCTGCGCGAGGCCTACCGGCAGGACCGTATCGGCTTCAGCCTCGATTTCCTGCGGCGCGAGAACGGCATCCAGCAGGACATGACGCTGCAGACCGCCATCATCGGCCCCGACGGGCGGCTGCTGATGACCAATCTCGGCCCGGTGCGCGGCCCGGGCCTGGACCTCTCGGACCGCGCCCATTTCCGCGTGCACGCCGAGAGCCCGCGCGACGATCTCTTCATCAGCGTCCCGGTGATGGGGCGCGAATCCAAGCGCTGGTCGGTGCAGTTCACCCGCCGGCTGACCGACCCGGACGGCGGCTTCGGCGGCGTCGCGGTGATCTCGCTCGATCCCGGCTGGCTGACCCAGGTCTACGACACGCTCGACATCGGCCGCGGCACCGTGACGCTGACGGGCGAGGACGGCATCCTGCGCGCCCGCGCGCCGTTTCTCTCCGGCACGCTCGGCAACGATCTGAGCGGCAGCGAGGCGTTCCGCAGCATGGTGGGGCGGGAGGCGTCGGTCTTCCGGGGGCCCAGCGTCGCCACCGGCATGGAGATGATCATCGCTGCGCGGCGGGTGCGCCCCTATCCCGTGATGGTCGCCGTCGGCATCGACCTGCGCGACGCGCTGGCCGGGCACGAGGCCTATCGGCGGAGCCTGCTGAACGCGGTGGCGGGGCTGACGCTGATCCTGCTCGTCGGTGGCGGGCTGATGGTGCGGCAGCGGCTGCAGAGGCTGCTGTCGCAGCAGCAGATCCGGCACATGGCGCATCACGACGCGCTGACCGGCCTGGCCAACCGGGTGCGGCTGCAGGAGCAGCTGCGGCAGTGGCTGCGGCAGGAGCGGCCGCTGGCCGTCCTCGCCCTCGACCTCGATCGCTTCAAGCCGGTGAACGACACCTATGGCCACCATGCCGGGGACCAGGTGCTGCGCCAGGTCGCCGGCCGCCTGCTCGCCCTGGCCGGCCCGCACGATCTGGTGGCGCGGATGGGCGGGGACGAGTTCCTGCTGCTCTGCGACGCCGCCGCCGGCGCCGAGGCGATGGAAGCGCTGGGCCGCCGCATCCTCGCCTCGGTCGCGGCGCCCTATCTGCTGGAGGGCTGCACGGCGCAGATCGGCACCAGCATCGGCATCGCCCTCTTCCCGCGCGACGGCACCTCGCCGGACGCGCTGCTGCGCGGCGCCGATGCCGCGCTCTACGCCGCCAAGACCGGCGGCCGCGGCGCCCTGCGCTTCTTCCTGCCCGACATGGAGGACGACCAGCGCGAGCGCCGCGCGCTGGAAGCGGAACTGCGCGAGGCGGTGCGGCAGCAGACGCTCGGCCTGGAGTACCAGCCCATCCTCGCCTGCGGCGGCGCGCTGCGCGGCTTCGAGGCGCTGTTGCGCTGGTCGCATCCCCGCCGCGGCCCGGTGCCGCCCGCGAAGTTCATTCCGCTGGCGGAGGAATGCGGCCTGATCCTGCCGCTCGGGCGCTGGGTGCTGCAGCAGGCCTGCGGCGACGCGGCGCGCTGGCCGGCGCATCTGCGCGTGGCGGTGAACCTCTCGCCGGTGCAACTGCGCGATCCCGGCCTGCCCGCCATGGTGAAGCAGGTGCTGGCCAGCACCGGCCTGCCGCCCGGCCGGCTCGAGCTCGAGGTCACCGAGGGCCTGCTGATCGAGGACGCGCAGCAGGCGCTGGCCGCCATCGAGAGCCTGAAGCGGCTGGGCGTCAGGCTGGCGCTGGACGATTTCGGCACCGGCTATGCCAGCCTCGGCTACCTGCACCGCTTCCCCTTCGACCGCATCAAGGTCGACCGCTCCTTCATCGGGGCGCTCGGACAGCGGAAGGCCTCCCATGCCATCGTCGAGGCGATGCTGACCATGAGCGCCAGCCTCGGCATGGAGGTCACGGCGGAAGGGGTGGAGACGGCGGAGCAGCTGGATTTCCTGCGCCGCCACGACTGCGACGAGGTGCAGGGCTTCCTGCTCGGCCGCCCGCAGCCCCTGGCCCGGCTCGATGGGCTGCTGCTGGCGCCCCTGTCCTGTCCGCCGCCGGGCTGAGCCCGTCCTACCCCGCCGCCACCCGCTCTTCGGCGGGCCTGCGCCAGATCCCGCGCACCACCTCGGCCACGCCCTGGTGGCGGGGGCCCTCATCCAGCAGCACCCCGCCCTCCAGGCATTCCAGCAGTTCCAGCCCGGCGAAGGCGGCCTCGGCCGTGGCGCGGCTCCAGAGCAGGGCGGGATCGCGCGGGCCGCCGCCGCGCCGGCCCTGCTGCGCCGCGGCGAAGCCTTCCAGCACCAACAGCCCGCCCGGGGCCAGGGCCTGGCAGGCCCCGGCCGCGACGGCCGCCCGGTCGGCGGGCGGCAGATGCACGAAGATCCAGGCGATCAGGTCGTAGCGCGCCACGGGCCAGCTCCACCGCGCCAGGTCCGCGACCGCCGTGGCCAGCGGCACGCCACGCCGGCGCGCCAGATCGGCCGCCCGCGCCAGGCCGGTGGCGGACCAGTCCACCGCCGTCACGGACAGCCCCCGCCCGGCTAGCCAGACGCCGTTGCGCCCCTCGCCGTCGCCGAGGCAGAGGGCCGTCATGCCGGGCCGCAGCCGGGGCGACAGGCTTTCCAGGTAGCGGTTCGGTTCCTGGCCGAACAGCCAGGAGCCGGTGCCGTAGCGGGCATCCCAGGCCGCGGCGTCGCTCATCCCGCGGCCCCGCGCGGCGACATCAGCCGGCCGCCATCAGCCCAGTCGCCATCAACCCGGTCGCCATCAACCCTGGGGCGGGGCGGTGCGGGCGATGGCCGGCGCCGCCGCGACCTCGGCATGCCATGCGGCGAGGCGCGGATGCGCGTCGCGCCAGGGCTCCTGGGCGAAGCGGAAGTCGAGATAGCCGAGGGCGCAGGCGGTGGCGACGGCGCCGATATCGGCCAGTCCCTTCGGCGGATCGCGCTCCAGCTCGGCCAGGCCGCGCGCCACCGCCGCCTTCTGCCGCGCGCCGAAGGCCTGGCGGCCCTCGTCCTGCGGCAGGCCGTCGCTCATGCGCCGGGCCACGGCGGCATCCATCATGCCATCCGCCAGGGCCTGCCGCACCAGCGCGGCGAGGCGGGCGGGGCCGGCGGCCGGGAAGAGCGGCGCCGCCTCGCCCAGCCCGTCCAGATACTCGCAGATCACCGGGCTGTCGTAGATCGCCTGGCCGTCATCGGTCAGCAGGCTCGGCACCTTGGACAGCGGATTGGCGGCAAGCAGGGCCTCCGGGCTGGCATGGGCATTGGTCGGCACCAGCTCCAGCCGGCCCTCGAGACCGCGCAGGATGGCGCAGGCCATGACCTTGCGGACGAAGGGGCTGGAGGGGGAATGGAACAGCTTCAAGGCGGCCTCCCGGCGTTGCTTCAGCGGAAATTGTCCTTCGCCGCGCGGATTCGCGCCAGGGCCTCCGCGCTCTCCGCCCGCAGGAAGGGGTTGGTCTCCAGCTCCTGCCCCAGCGTGACGGGCAGGGTGGGCTGCCCGGCGGCGCGGGCGGCGTCGACCTCGCCCGCGCGGCGCTGCAGCGCCGCGTTCTCCGGCTCCACCGTCAGGGCGAAGCGGGCGTTGCTCTGGGTGTATTCATGGCCGCAGCAGACCAGCGTCTGCGGCGGCAGGGCCTTGAGCAGGCCGAGCGCGCGGAACATGTCCTGCGCCGTGCCCTCCAGCAGCCGGCCGCAGCCGAGGGAGAACAGGGTGTCGCCGCAGAGCAGCACGTCGCCATCGGCGAAGTAAAAGGCGATATGACCGAGGGTATGGCCGGGGCTGTCGATCACCTGACCCTCGGTCTCGCCCACCCGGACCGTGTCGCCCGGCCGCACCGCCTCGTCGAGCCGGGGCAGGCGATGGGCGTCGGCGGTGGCGCCGATCACCCGCGCGCCATAGCGGGCGCGCAGCGCCTCCACCCCGTCGACATGGTCCGCGTGGTGATGGGTGAGCAGGATCAGGTCCAGCCGCCCGCCCTCCTCCTCGATCGCCTCGATGGCGGGCGCGGCCTCGCCGGGGTCGCAGAGGGCGATGGTGCCGGTCGCGGCGTCGCGCAGCAGCCAGGCGTAGTTGTCGGACAGGCAGGGCACGGCCCGGACGGTGACGGCCATCGCATTCTCTCCCAAAGCGCGCCGCCCGCGGCGCAGGATCGGCGGGCGGGGCGTGTCATGCCTCGAAACAGCCTCTATATCCATCGCATGAACCTTGGGGTCCATGCCGAGATCGCGCCGGAAGGCCTCGCCGAGGGCTTCGGGCATCGCGACTTCTACGCCTCCGCCACCGGACAGGTTGCGGCGCGGCTGCTGCGCGGGCGGCTGGCACGCCTCTGGCCGGAGATGACGGGGCGGGAGGTGCTGGGCCTCGGCCATGCCGCGCCCTTCCTGCGCCTCTGGCGCGAGCAGGCGGCGCGGACCCTCTGCTGCAACCTGCCGGAGACGGATGTGGCGCCCTGGCCCCGCCGGGGGGGGTGCCTGACCGCGCTGGTCGAGGAACACCTGCTGCCCTTTCCCGACTTCAGCTTCGACAACGTGCTGCTGGTGCATGGGCTGGAGGGTTCGGAGAACGCGCGGCGCATGCTGCGCGAGATCTGGCGGGTTCTGAAGGAGGACGGCCGCCTGCTGATCGTGGCGCCGAACCGGCGCGGCATGTGGGCGCATCTGGAGACCACCCCCTTCGGCCAGGGGCGGCCCTATTCGATGGGCCAGATCACCCGGCTGCTGCAGCGCAACCTCTTCGCCGTCGCCCGCCGCGACACCGCGCTCTACATGCCGCCCTTCCAGTGGCGCCTGCTGCTGCGCAGCGCCGGCGCCTGGGAGGGGGTCGGCCGCGCCCTGGCGCCCCGCTTCGCCGGCGTGGTCATCGTCGAGGCGCGCAAGGAGATCTACGGCGCCATGCCGGCGGGCGCGGTGAAGGCGCCGGGGCGGCGCGTGCTGGTGCCGGCGGCGGCGACGGCCGGCTGAGGCCGGGGCGGAGGAAGGGTCATGCCGGGCCGCGGCGCGGCATGACCGGCGGTCGAAGCGGCGGGACGGACCGCCCGGAGACGGCCCTTCCCCCGGGGCTCAGGCGGCCTCGATGCACATGGCGACGCCCATGCCGCCACCGATGCACAGCGTCGCCAGCCCCTTCTTCGCGCCGCGCGACTTCATGCCGTAGAGCAGGGTGGTCAGCACCCGCGCGCCCGAGGCGCCGACCGGATGGCCGAGCGCGATGGCGCCGCCATGCACGTTCACCTTCGACGTGTCCCAGCCGAGGTCCTTGTTCACCGCGCATGCCTGGGCGGCGAAGGCCTCGTTGGCCTCGATCAGGTCGAGATCCTGGTGGTTCCAGCCCGCCTTCTGCAGCGCCTTGCGGCTGGCCGGGATCGGGCCGGTGCCCATGATCGCCGGATCGACGCCGGCGGTGGCCCAGGAGACGATGCGGGCCAGCGGCGTCAGGCCGCGCTTCGCCGCCTCGGCGGCCGACATCACCACCAGCGCCGCGGCGCCGTCATTGATGCCCGAGGCATTGCCGGCGGTGACCGAGCCGTCCTTGGCGAAGGCCGGGCGCAGCTTGGCCAGGATCTCGCGGCTGGTCTCGGGCTTCGGGTACTCGTCGTTCTCCACGACCGTGTCGCCCTTGCGGCCCTTCACCGTGACCGGCGCGATCTCGTCGCGGAAGGCGCCGGATTTCATCGCCTCGCCGGCCTTGCGCTGGGAGTTGAAGGCGAACTCGTCCTGCTCGTCGCGGCTGATCTGGTACTTCTGCGCCACGTTCTCGGCCGTGTTGCCCATGTGGTAGCCGTTGAAGGCATCCCACAACCCGTCCCGGATCATCGTGTCGACCATGGCGAAGTCGCCCATCTTCACGCCGGCGCGGAGGTTCGCGCAGTGCGGCGCCTGGGTCATGCTCTCCTGCCCGCCGGCGACGACGATGGAGGCATCGCCCGAGGCGATCTGCTGCGCCGCCAGCGCCACGGCGCGCAGGCCCGAGCCGCAGAGCTGGTTGATGCCGAAGGCGGTGGCCCCGGCCGGGATGCCGGCGGCGATGGCGGCCTGACGGGCGGGGTTCTGCCCGGCGCCGGCGGTCAGGATCTGGCCGAGGATCACCTCGTCCACCTCGCCGGCCTCGACACCGGCGCGGGACAGCGCCGCCTCGATCGCGACCTTGCCCAGGAGATGCGCGGGCAGGCTGGCGAAGGCACCGTTGAAAGAGCCCACGGGCGTGCGCGCGGCGGATGCGATGACGATATCGGTCATGGGGCTGGTCGACTCCCTTTGCTGTTCTGCGTCGCGGCCGGGAAGGGCGGCAACGGTGCGGTCCCGACACAATCTGTGGCGGGGGCGGCTGGGCCACAAGGTGGGCCGCGCGGGGCGGCCTGTCCATGGCCGGGGTGCTCAGAGGCCCGCCAGCCATTCGCCCAGCGGCCGCCAGAGCACACGCTCCGCCCGCCCGCCCGCCGCCATGCCGATATGCCCGGCGGCGACGCGCTCCACCCGGGCGCCGGGCAGCCGGGCGGCCAGCGCCATGGCCGAGGCGGGGGGCACGAT
Source organism: Teichococcus aerofrigidensis (assembly GCF_054073225.1). Lineage (NCBI taxonomy): Bacteria > Pseudomonadati > Pseudomonadota > Alphaproteobacteria > Acetobacterales > Roseomonadaceae > Roseomonas > Teichococcus aerofrigidensis. Next base: position 1,326 of record NZ_JBSXMU010000085.1, on the reverse strand, counting down.
ACGGTCGGCCTCCGGCACGGCGACGAAGCTCGGCAGGGTGAGCGCCGCCGGATCGACCGCCGCCCCCGCCACGCGCCAGGCCAGCCGCGCCGGCTCGTTGCGGCCGTACCATCCGGCCAGCGCCTCGCGCGCCACGGGGGCCGCCAGCGGCACGCCGTCGTTCAGCCAGTCCTCCAGCGCGACGAAGAGCCGGGCGCGGGCGCCAGCCTGATCCATGGCGGCGAAGGCGCGGAACTTGCCGGCGATGCTCCAGGGATCGAGGCCGGCGAAGAGCGTCTGGATGGCATCGACCGGCAGCGCGCCGTGCAGGTCCAGCGCCGGCTCCAGCCCCGGCAGCAGGGCGGCCAGGGCCGCGGCGCGGCCGGCGGCGCCCTCCTCCCCGGCATGGAAATCCCACGGCGTGGCCAGCAGCGCCAAGCCGCGCAGCCGCTCCGGGCGGCGCAGCGCGAGCGCCAGGGTGAGCAGGCCGCCCATGCAGTAGCCGAGCAGGACCGGCGGCCCGAGCGGCGCGAGGGCGGGGGCGGCCAGGGCCCGCTCCAGCCGGCCGGCGATGTAGTCGGTCAGGGTGAAGCCGCGTTCCGCCGCCTCCGGCCACCCCCAGTCGAGCAGCAGCACCCGGCTGCCCGAGGCCGCCAGGTGGCGGAGCATCGAGTGCTCCGGCGTCAGGTCCAGCACATAGGCGCGGTTGACCAGGGAGGGCACCACCAGCAGGGGCGGCCCCGCGCCGCCATAGTCGAGCAGGCGGCTGCCGCCCTCCCGCCAGAGCACGGGCGGCTCCGCCATGTCGCGCCGGTAGGGATGGCGGCGATAGGCGGCGATGCCGGCGACGAGGGCACGGTCCTGCCGCGCCAGGCGGCGCAGCACGGCGGCGCGGAACCGCTCAGGCGGGTGGCCGGCGGCGGCGAGGGCGGCGGCGATCCGCTGCGCCTCCCGCTGCCCTGCCCTCGAGATCGGCCAGGCGCCGTTCCAGCTCGGCCAGCCGGCCGAGGAGGGCCGCCCCTCCGGGGTCAGCGCCATCGCCGCGCCCCAGCCCCGCATCAGCGCCAGGCTCAGATGCATCGGCAGGGGGCGGGGGCCGCGGCGGTTCGGCGGCGGCGGGTTCATCGGGCGCCGGCCCTTGCGGCGGCGTGCCGGCCGGCCTGTCGGCGGCGGTCCAGGGGAACAGGCCGGGCGGGAACAGGCCGGGCGGGAACAGGCCGGATGGAAAGAGGCCCGATGGAAAGAGGCCGGCGAAGCCGGGAGGGGCGCCCGGGGCGGGGTTCGGCGGGAAGCCGGGCGCGCCGAAGCCCGGCGGGGCGGGAAAGCCGGGCCAGGACGGCGCCGGCC
>NZ_JBSXMU010000084.1:0-15559 GCF_054073225.1 Teichococcus aerofrigidensis | reverse complement strand
GCCATCAATCCAAATATCTCTACTTCCAGAAAACCCGATGCGATTTTAAATCAACATTTGACCTTAATAACCGGATCGACTTTCGAAGTAAAGCCGGTTTTTTCAGTCTTTCGCTTCGCCTTCCGAAACTTCGTCGGCGGTGAGTGCCTTCTAGCGAAATCTATTCCGCCGGTCAACACACCCGCCGAAGTTTTTCTTTCGGCGCCTTCCGCTGTCCCTCTGCTGTCACCAGCGCCGGGTCAGCGGCAGGGGGCGGCTTCTAGGCCCCGCCGCGAGGGCTGTCAAACAGGATTCCGTGGCCAACGCGGATTCAGCCGCGCCTGCCGGACAGGGCTGCCATGACCGCTTCCGCTCCAGCGGAGCGGCAGGCTCTTCAGCTCGCCAGATGCCCGGCCAAAGCCAGGGCCTGCGCCCGGATCTCGGGCACGGCGGTGACCTCCCAAAGGGCGCCCCGCGTCAGCGGACCCATGGCGAACAGGCCGGGCACCGGCTGCCCCGACACCCCCAGCACCGCGCCGTCCCGCCGGACGGCCAGGCCCGCCCCCAGGGGGTCCAGCCGGGCCAGCCCCTGGCTCAGCAAAGCGGGGAAAGGGGCCGCCTCCCGCCAGGCATGGCTGCCCTCCGGGCCGGTGCAGAGGATGATCCGAGCCGCCCGGCGCGACACACCCTCCCCGCCACGCCGCCGAAGCCGGGCCACAACCTCTCCGCCCTCGACCTGCCAGCCCTCCAGGCGCGCCGCCTCGAAACGCAGGCGCCCCCGCCGCTCTTCCTCGGCCAGCCGCCGGGCCACCGCCGGCGCCAGGCGGTGCCGGTGCAGGTTCCAGACGGATCGGGCATGGCGCAGGAAGCGCGCCCGCTCTCCGGCATCCCAGCCCTGCCAGAGCGCCTGCACCTGCGGCCGGAGTCCGTCGATGACCGCCTGCCAGGGCTGGCCGGCCGCCGCGGCCCGGCGGACGTCCCGCCGCAGCAGGCGCATCACCTCCAGCACGCCGGCGCCCGCGGGAAGGCGCACGGGCCAGGGCGATGGAAAGGCGCCCGCGACATGCGATAGCGGGGGCCAGCCATGGCGTGACACGGCGGTCACCACCCCCTCATGCCCCCGGGCCCGCAGCGCCAGCACCATATCGGCCATGGTCAGGCCGGTGCCGAGCAGGAGCACGGGCGCATCGGGCGCCAATCCCTCCAGGGCCGCGGGGTCCCAGGGATTGCCATGGACATGCGGCGGCGCGCCGCCCCCGGAGGCGAAACCGCCCAGGGCCAGGACCAGCCGGTCCACCCTCTCCTCAAGGCCCGAGGCGCCGCGCAGCCGGAAGCCGCCCTTCTCCCCGGGCATCACCTCGGCCACCGCCTCGGAATGGTGGCGCAGCCGCCCCGCCGGATCGTCCAGGGCAGCGGTGAGGGCCTGCCGCAGATAGGCACCATAGAGGGCGCGAGGGGCGAAGACCGGCCCATCCTCCGTCCGGATCTCCGGCCGCCGCGCCGCCAGCCATTCGGAGAAGTCGCCCGGCCGGTCGGGGAACAGGCTCATCCCCGCCGCCGGCACGTTCAGCAGATGCTCCGGCTCCCGGGTTCCATAGGCCAGGCCGGGGCCGGGAGGGCCGGGCTCGAACAGCAGGACCTCGGGCGCCGGGCGCCGCGCCATCAGCTGGAGAGCCAGGGCCGTGCCCGAGAAGCCGGCGCCCAGGATGCCAATTCTCACGGTCCCCTCCGTCCCGGCGGATCGCGTGAGAGGCCGCGCGCGGCCAGGGCCGCCTCATAGGCCGCCCACCGCGCGGCCTGCTCCTCGCCGAGCTGGCGCAGGTAGATCCAGGTGTAGATGCCGCTGTCATGCAGATCGTCGAAGACGAGCCGGATCGCGTAATGGCCAACGGGCTCCACGCTCAGGATGCCGACGAACCGGCGCCCGGCGACGAGACGCTTCTCCTCCGGCCCGTGCCCCTGCACCTCGGCCGAGGGGCTCTCCACCCGGAGGTACTCGGCCGGAAGGGAGAAGGCGGCACCATCCCCGAACAGGATGTCCAGGCGCTTCTCCTCCCGGCGCAGCCGGATCTCGATGGGCGCCGCCATCAGGCGCCGAGCTGTCGTGCCTCGTCCGGCAGCATGATCGGAATGCCGTCGCGAATCGGGTAGGCCAGGCCGGCCTTCTCGCTGACCAGCTCGCCGCGCTCGCGGTCGTAGCGCAGCGGGCCCTTGGTCACCGGGCAGACCAGGATCTCCAGCAGGCGGGGATCGACGGGCCCGCCGGCGGGCTGGCCAGCGGGCGCGGAGGGGGCGGTGTCGTGCGCGTTGCTCATATCAGGCGATTCCTGCGCCGCGCCGCCGCCGCCGTCAACTCACGCCTCCACTCAGCTCGGCCGCGCGCCGGCGGCGGGGCCGGCCGCATCCATCCGCATCAGCGCCAGCAGCAAGGTGGCGCGCTCCCGCAGGTCCAGCGCCTCCAGCAGCGCCTGCTTCTCGGCGCCGCCGAAGGGGCAGATCATGCACAGCGTGGTGACAAGCACGGGCAGCGACAGGCCTTCCACCGCCTCCCAGTCCACCTCCATCCGCCGCGCCTGGAAATAGGTCCGCATCGCCGCCAGCAGCCGAGGCCGGTCGATGCCCGCCGGCGATGCCTCCACCGGGCCCAGGTCGGCGGCATAGGGGCTGAAATCCGCGCTGACGGACCGGTAGCCGCGCGGGTGGACCGCCAGCTCCCGGCGGACCCGGAAGCGGATGAGGCCCAGCAGGGTGATCAGGTAGCGGCCATCCCCCGTCTCGGCGAAGGAGGCGATGCGCCCCAGGCAGCCGACGGAAAAGATCGTGGACTGCCCGTCGACGCGCGGATGCGCCGGGTCCGGCAGCATCATGCCGAAGAGACGCCCGCGGGCCAGGGCGGCCTCGGTCAGGGCCAGGAAGCGCGGCTCGAAGATGTTGAGCGGCAGGCGACCGCCTGGCAGCAGAAGGGCCCCGGCCAGGGGAAAGACCGGAAATTCCTCCGGCAGATCGGACAGCCGGGGATGGAAGGGATCCATGCCCGGCTTTCCGGGTTCAGCGGAACAGCAGGGTCGAGAGCCCGCGCCGCGCCTTCACGGTGGCCGGGTCCATGGGCCCCCAGGCCTCGAAGAACTTCAGCAGCTGCTTGCGCGCCGCCTCCTCCCCCCAGGCGCGGTCGCGCCGGATCGCCTCCAGCAGGGCCTGCGCCGCCTCCGCCCGCTGCTCCATGGCATTCAGCGCCACGGCCAGCTCGATCCGCGCCGCGTGGTCGTCCGGATCGGCGGCCAGGCGGCTCTCGAACTCGGCGAGCCGCTCGCGCGCCTTGCGGCCCTCCGCCGCCAGCTCCAGCGCGCTCCTCACGCCGGCGATCTCGGCGTGGCCGCGCAGCTTCTCGGGCACGGCGTCGAGAACCTGAAGCGCCCGCTCCTCCTCACCCATCGCCATCAGCGTGCGGGCCAGGCCGGCCAGGGCCTCGGCATTCTCCGGCTCCTGCTGCGCCAGGGCGGCGAAGAGTTCCAGCGCGGTCTGCTGATCGCCCGTCTCGGCCGCCTGCCTGGCCTCGGCCAGCAGGTCCGCCGCCGGCATCTGGCCGCCGGCCAGCTTCAGCAGCGCCTCGATGAACTTCTTCAGCTCCGATTCGGGCAACGCGCCCTGGAACAGGTCGGCGATCTGCCCCTGCCAGAAGGCCACCACCGTCGGCACCGACTGCAGCGGCAGCCCCATCTGGGACAGCTGCTGCACCAGGGCACGGTTCTGGTCGATGTCGATCTTGACCAGCCGCACCCGGCCCTGCGCGGCGCGCACCACCTTCTCCAGGGCGGGCGTCAGCTGCTTGCAGGGGCCGCACCAGGTGGCCCAGAAGTCCACCAGGACAGGCACCTCGCGGCTGGCATTGACCACGTCCTGCATGAAGGACTTGGAATCGCCATCCTTGATGACATCGCCACCCCCGCCGGGGGCAGGCGCCTTGTTGGGATCGAGGAAAGTATCCATGAGAGAGCACCAGTTCAGCAGTTCCTGCCCAGCATAGATGCGCCGGAAGCGGCGCGGCGCAAGGCGGCACGGACCCGGCCGGTCAATCCGGCGGCGGTTCCTGCCCATCCAGGGGCAGTTCCTCCGGCGCATGTCCCAGCGCGCGCAGGAAGCGCAGCAGGTCCGCCGCCGCCAGCGCCGTGGTGGCGGTGTTGGTCAGCGGATGCAGGTGCAGCGGCCCGTCGCCCCGCAGCAGGAGGGTGTCGATCGCGACCCGCACCCGGCCGGGCCGCGCATTGACCAGTCCCAGGGGCGAGACCGACCCGGGCGCCACCCCGAGTTCCGACCAGAGCTCGGCCGCCGTGGCGAAGCTCCCCCGCCCCGCCCCGAGCGCCCGCAGCAGGGCGTTGACCGAGACTTGGCGGTCCTCCTCCAGCACGAGGAGCAGGTAGGGGCCCGGCGCCCTCGGGCGCAGGAAGAGGTTCTTGACGTGAAGGCCCGGCAGGGCGCCGCGCAGCGCCTTGCTCTCGGCGACCGTGTGCAGCGGCGGATGCGTCACCGTCCGGGCCGGGATGCCCAGCCGGTCCAGGCGGGCGAGCAGTCCCTCCGGCGTCTCGGGCGCCAGGCCGGAGGAGAGAGGGGGGAGGGTCTCGGACATGCCAGGGCTTATGCCACAGCGCGCCGGTCCCGATGAGGCCCGCGCGCGGCCCCCCACCCTTCCCCGCGCGGCGGCGCACGCCATGCAGAATTTTTCTCGCCCGGCCGCGACGGGGACTTGCGGAGCCGCCGGACGCATGACATATCGCGCCCCACGCCGATACGGAGCGCGGGCGTAGCTCAGGGGTAGAGCACAACCTTGCCAAGGTTGGGGTCGAGGGTTCGAATCCCTTCGCCCGCTCCAGATTTCCACAGGAAACACAGGCGTTTAGCAAGGGCTCGCTTCGGCGGGCCCTTTCTGCTTCCGGGGCCGCTGAGGCGGAACGCGCCACGAAGCCCCGTCGCGCGAACAGCGGCCCTTCCGGCCTTGCCCCCCGACACGATGGATCACCGGACTGGCTGACCATGCCCCGCGGCGATGCGGCAGACCGCCTGTGCGGACGGCGCGTCTTTATGCGTTCTTTATGTAGGGCGCCGCGAACCGGCATCGATCCTTTACGGTCCTCCCGCCTAGAGCTGCGCTGACCCTTCGGTCGACGCATGAGGCACAACCGTGATCGATCTGCTCCTGCTGGCGCTGGGCGTCGGCATCCTCGCCCTGATGGCGGCCTACGCCGTCGGCTGCGAACGCGTCTAGCCGCCATGTCCGAGCTTCTCCTGGCAGGGATCGTCGCGGCTGGCCTGCTTCTCTATCTCGTATGGGCGCTGCTGCGCCCCGAGGACCTGTGATTCCATGACCTGGATCGGCTGGGCGCAGATCGCGCTCGTCCTCGCCTGCGTGATCGCCGCCGCGATCCCGCTCGGCCGCTACATCGCCGCCGTCGCGGCCGGACGTGTCGCCTGGCTCGCGCCGCTGGAGCACGCCCTCTACCAAGCCGCCGGGATCGATCCCGCGCGTGGCATGGGCTGGAAGGCCTATGTGCTGGCCATGCTGGCGGCGAATGCCGGCGGTTTCGTGCTGCTCTATGCGTTGTTGCGGCTGCAGGGCGCGCTGCCGCTGAACCCGCAGGGTTTCGGCGGGCTGTCGCCCTGGCTCGCCTTCAACACCGCGGTGAGCTTCGTGACCAACACCAACTGGCAGGCCTATAGCGGCGAGGCCGCGATGAGCCATCTCAGCCAGATGGCGGGGCTGACGGTGCAGAACTTCCTCTCCGCCGCCACCGGTATCGCGCTGGCGCTGGCGGTCTGCCGCGCCTTCGCGGCCGGTGGCGTGAAGAATCTCGGCAACTTCTGGGCCGATTTCCTCCGCATCACCCTGTATGTCCTGCTGCCCCTCAGCATCGTCGTCGGGCTTGTCTTTGTCGCCATGGGCATGCCGCAGACACTGGTCGGCGCGGCCGGGGCCACGACGCTGGAAGGCGGCACGCAGACCATCGCGCTGGGGCCGGTGGCCTTCCAGGTCGCGATCAAGCACCTCGGCACCAATGGCGGCGGCTTCTTCGGGGTGAATGCGCTGCATCCCTTCGAAGGACCCTCGGCGCTGGCCACCGCGCTGCAGATCTGGGCGCAACAGGTGATCCCCTTCGCGCTGGCCCTCACCTTCGGCCATATCGTCGGCGACGTCCGCCAGGGCCGCGCGCTGCTCGGCGTGATGCTCGGCTACATCCTCATCGCCACGGCGCTGGTCTATGCGGCCGAGGCGGGCGGCAACCCGCTGCACCTGGCCGCCGGCGTCGATCCCGCCCAGGGCAACATGGAAGGCAAGGACCTGCGCTTCGGCATGGCGCTGGCGGCGCTGTTCACCGCCTCCACGACCGGCGCGTCCTGCGGCGCGGTCAACGCGATGCTCGACAGCTTCACGCCGCTCGGCGGCCTGGTGCCGATGGTCCTGATCCAGCTTGGCGAAGTGCTGCCGGGCGGCGTCGGCTCGGGCCTCTACGGCATGCTTGTCTTCGTGCTGCTCGCGGTGTTCGTGGCCGAGCTGATGGTCGGCCGGACGCCGGAATATCTCGGCAAGAAGGTGCAGGCGCGGGAGGTGAAGCTCGCCATGCTCGCCGTGCTGGTGCTGCCGGCCTCGATCCTGGGCTTCACCGCGGTGTCGCTGGTGCTGCCCTCGGCGGTCTCCTCCATCCAGGATGCCGGGCCGCATGGATTGAGCGAGATGCTCTACGCCTTCACCTCGGCCACTGGCAACAACGGCTCGGCCTTCGGCGGGCTGACCGCCGACACGCCCTGGCTGAACACCACGCTCGGCATCGCGATGCTGCTCGGCCGCTTCGCCTATGTCGTTCCCGTGATGGCGATCGCGGGATCGCTCGCCGCGAAGCCGAAGCTCGGAGCCTCCACCGGCACGTTCCCGACGCATGGTCCCCTCTTCGCCGGGCTGCTCGCCGGCGTGATCCTCATCCTGGGCGGGCTGCAGTTCATGCCCGCCCTCGCCCTCGGGCCGCTCGCCGAGCACTTCGTGCTGCTCGCCGGCAAGACCTTCTGAGGTCCCTGATCATGCAAACGACATCCGCCCTGGGCAGGCACGCGCTGCGGCGTGCCGGGACCGATGCCCTCCGCAAGCTCAATCCCCGCCATCTCGTGCGGAACCCGGTGATCTTCGTCACCGAGGTCATCTCCATCCTCGTGACGCTGCTGGCGATCCGCGCCGCCTTTCTCGGCGATGCCTGGAGCTTCCAGGCCGGCATCGCGCTCTGGCTCTGGCTCACCGTGCTGTTCGCGACCTTCGCCGAGGCGGTCGCCGAAGGCCGCGGCCGCGCCCGGGCGGAAAGCCTGCGCCGCGGCCGTGGCGAGGCGAGCGCCAGGGTGCTGCTGCGCGAGGACGACCGCAGCCTGTGGCAGAACCGACCGGCGACGGACCTCCGCGTCGGCGAGTTCGTGCTGGTCGAGGCCGGTGAGCTCATCCCCTCGGACGGGGAGGTCGTCCAGGGCATCGCCAGCGTGAACGAGGCCGCGATCACCGGCGAATCCGCGCCCGTCATCCGCGAGTCCGGCGGCGACCGCAGCGCGGTGACCGGCGGCACGCTGGTCGTCTCCGACTGGATCGTGGTGCGCATCACCGCCGCGGCGGGCGCCACCTTCCTCGACCGCATGATCGCCCTGGTGGAAGGCGCCAGCCGGCAGAAGACGCCGAACGAGATCGCACTCGACATCCTGCTGACCGGCATGACGATCATCTTCCTGATCGCCGTCGCCACGCTGGTCGGGCTGGCGAGCTGGAACGGCCGGCCGCCTTCCGTCGCCGTTCTGGCGGCGCTGCTCGTCACGCTGATTCCGACGACGATCGGCGGCCTGCTCTCGGCCATCGGCATCGCCGGCATGGACCGCCTGGTGCGCTTCAACGTGCTGGCGACCAGCGGCCGCGCGGTGGAGGCGGCGGGCGACGTGGATGTGCTGCTGCTCGACAAGACCGGCACCATCACGCTGGGCAACCGGCAAGCGGCCGCCTTCGTCCCGGCGCCCGGCGTGGGCGAGCACGAACTGGCCGAGGCCGCGATGCTGGCGAGCCTGGCGGATGAGACGCCGGAGGGGCGCTCCATCCTGGCCTTCGCGCGTGACCGCCACGGCGTTCTGGCCGATGGCCCGCCGCCCGGCGCCGTGGCCGTCCCCTTCACGGCGCAGACGCGCATCTCCGGCCTCGACCTGCCGCAGGGGCGCTACCGCAAGGGTGCGGTGGACGCGCTGGCGCGCAGCCTCGGCGTGGCGGTGCCGCCGCCGCTCGCCCAGGCGGTGGATCGCATCGCGCGCGCCGGCGGCACACCGCTGGCGGTGGCCCGGGACGCGACCCTGCTCGGCGCGATCGAGCTGAAGGACATCGTCAAGACCGGCATGCGGGAGCGCTTCGACGCGCTGCGCCGCATGGGCATCCGCACCGTCATGGTGACCGGCGACAACCGCCTGACGGCCGCCGCCATCGCCGCCGAAGCCGGGGTGGACGACTTCATCGCGGAGGCCACGCCGGAGGACAAGCTCACCTATATCCGCCGCGCGCAGGCGGAGGGCCGGCTCGTCGCGATGGCCGGCGACGGCACCAACGACGCGCCGGCGCTGGCGCAGGCCGATGTCGGGCTCGCCATGCAGACCGGCACGCAGGCGGCGCGCGAGGCCGGCAACATGGTCGATCTCGACAGCGATCCCACCAAGCTGATCGAGGTGGTGGAGATCGGCAAGCAGCTGCTGATCACGCGCGGCGCGCTGACCACCTTCTCCATCGCCAATGACGTGGCGAAGTACTTCGCGATCCTGCCGGCCATCTTCGTGGCGAGCTATCCGGAGCTGCAGGTGCTCAACGTCATGCACCTGGCGAGCCCGGAGAGCGCCATCCTGGCCGCGGTCATCTTCAACGCGCTGGTCATCGTGGCGCTGGTGCCGCTGGCGCTGCGCGGCGTGCGCTACGTGCCGGTGGGCGCCGCCGCGCTGCTGCGGCGGAACCTGCTGATCTACGGGCTTGGCGGCGTCGTCGCCCCGTTCCTCGGCATCAAGCTCATCGATCTGATCCTCCAGCTCCTGGGACTCGCCTGAACCATGACCGCCATCCTCCGTCCCGCCGTCGCGATGGTGCTGCTGCTGACGGCGCTGCTCGGCATCGCCATGCCGCTCGCCATGACCGGAGTCGCCGGGCTGGTGTTTCCGGACCAGGCCGGTGGCAGCCTCATCCGGCGCGACGGGCGCGTCGTCGGCTCGGCGCTCATCGGCCAGGCCTTCACCGGGCCGCGCTACTTCCATCCGCGCCCCTCGGCGACCGCGCCGGAGCCCTACAACGCCGCCGCCGGCGCCGCGTCGCAGCTTGGCCCGACCTCGGCGGCGCTGCTCGACAGCGTGCGGCAGCGCGTCGCGGCGGTCGGCGGCCCCACGGTGCCGGCCGATGCCGCCACCGCGTCCGGCTCCGGCCTCGATCCGCATATCAGCCCGGAGAATGCCGCGCGGCAGATCGCCCGCGTCGCGCGGGCGCGTGGCCTGCCGGAGGACAGGCTGGCGGCCCTGGTGGCGCAGCACATCGAGGGCCGGGAACTCGGTCTGCTGGGGGAGCCGCGCGTGAATGTGCTGCGCCTCAACCTGGCGCTCGACGCGCTGGCCGGGACGTGATGCTATTCCCCGCCCATGCCGAGCGAGCCCGCCCGCCCTGATCCCGACGCGCTGCTCGCCCTGGCGCGAAAGGCGGAAGGCGGGCGCCTCAAGGTCTTTCTGGGTGCCGCGCCCGGTGTCGGCAAGACCATGGAGATGCTGGCCGAGGCGCGGCGCAGGCGGGCGGGCGGCGCGGATGTGCTGATCGGCCTCGTCGAGGCCCATGGACGTGCCGAGACCCAGGCCGCGATCGGCGAACTGCCTCTGCTGCCGCGCGCGCGCATCGCCTATCGCGGCCAGATGCTGGAGGAGTTCGACCTCGATGCCGCGCTGGCGCGGCGGCCGCAGATCCTGCTGCTGGACGAGCTGGCGCACAGCAACGCACCGGGCAGCCGCCATCCGAAGCGCTGGCAGGATGTCGAGGAGCTTCGCGCGGCGGGGATCGAGGTCTGGACCACGGTGAACGTCCAGCACCTGGAAAGCCTCTCGGAGGCGGTGGCGCGCATCACCGGCGTGCGCATCGCCGAGACGGTGCCGGACCGCGTCCTGGCCGAGGCCGATGCCATCGAGCTGATCGACATCCCGCCCGCCGAGCTGATCGAGCGCATGCGCCAGGGCCGCATCTACCGGCCCGACCAGGCCGACCGCGCGCTGAAGGGCTTCTTCCGCGAGGGCAATCTGGCCGCCTTGCGCGAGATGGCGCTGCGCCGCACGGCGGAGCGCGTCGATGCCGATGTCACCGGCTACATGCGGGCCAATGCCATCCCGGGTCCCTGGCCAGCGGGCGAGCGCGTCCTGGCGCTGGTCGGCGCCGATCCCGCCTCCGAGACGGTCGTGCGCGAGGCCCGGCGCATCGCCGACGCGCTGAAGGCGCCGCTGCTCGCGCTGCATGTCGAACGCCCCGCCGCCCCCGGTGCCGGCGATCCCGGCGCGATGCTGCGGCTGGCCGAGGAACTCGGCGCGACGGCGGAGACGGTGATCGCCGCGGATGTGCCGGCCGCCATCCTGCGCGAGGCACGGGCGCGCAACGTGACGCATCTGGTGATCGGCCGCGGCCGGCCCCCCTTCTGGCGCCTGGCCACGGGGCGCACCCTCTCCGGCCTCCTGCTGCGTCGGGCCGGGGATTTCACGCTGCACCTCGTGCCCACGCCCGCCGGGCCGCCGCGCCGCGTGGCGCCCGATCCGCGCGCCGTGCCCCCCTGGCTGGCCTGGGCGGCGGCCCCGCTGCTGGTGGCGCTGGCCACCGGCGTCGGGCTCGCGCTCGATCCCGAGGTGCCGGAGGCCGCGCTCGGCATGGTCTACCTGGTGCCGATCGTCGCGGCCGCGGTCGGCTTCGGTCCCGTCCAGGGCGGCGTGGCCGCGGTGCTGGCCTTCCTGTGCTGGAACTTCCTGTTCCTGCCGCCGCGCCACACCTTCGCCATCGCCGGCCCGCAGGATGTCCTCGGCGTCATCGTCTTCGCGCTGGTCGCGCTGCTGCTGGCGGGGACGACCGGCCGGCTCGGCCGCTCGGTCCGCGCGGCGCGGGCGCGCATGCTGGGGCTGCGCCGGCTCGTGGAGTTCAGCCGCCGCCTCGGTGTCCCGGGCGACAGGGCCGACATCGTGCAGGCGATCGCCGAGGAAGCCTCGCGCATCGCCGGCGCGCCGTCCTGCGTCCTGCTGCTGCTGCCGCCGCTGCCCGGCGAGACCGCACCGGAGCCCGTGCTGCGCGCCGCCGTGCCGCTGGATGCCGAGCCGGACGAGGCGGCGATGGCCGCGGCGCGCTGGGCGGTGGCGAACCGCCGCGCGGCCGGTCGCGGCACCGACACGCTGCCATCGGTCGCGTGGCAGTTCCGCCCCATGCGCACGGCGCGCGGGTTGGCGGGGCTCGTCGGGCTGCGCGCGTCACAGGGCGGGCCGCTGGAGGCGGAGGCCGACCGGGCGCTGGATGCGCTGCTCGACCAGGCTGGCGTGGCGCTGGAGCGCGCCGAGCTGATGGAGGAGCGCGCGCGCGGCGAGGCGCGCGCGGAGACCGAGTCGCTGCGCAGCGCGCTGCTGACCTCGCTCGGCCATGATCTGAGGACGCCGCTGACCTCGATTCGCGGCGCGATCGCCACGCTGCGGACCGCCGGCCCCGTGCTGTCCGACGCGACACGCGCCGATCTGCTCGCCACGGCGGAGGAGGAAGCGGCACGCCTCTCGCGCTGGATCGCCAACATCCTCGACATGGTCAGGATCGAGCACGGCCAGATCGAGCCGCGCAGGGAGCCGGTCGATCTTGTCGAGGCGGTGGAGACGGCGGTCGCGCGGGCCATCCAGGCGCGGGGCAGGCCCATCGCTATCGAGGCGGAATCGCGGCCCGAGGCACCGCGGCTCGATCCGGTGCTGCTCGATCAGGTCCTGGCCAATCTGCTCGACAACGCGCTGAAGTTCTCCCCCGCGGGGAGCCGGGTCGCCGTGCGGGTCCGCCGCGAGGGCGCGGAGGCCGTCATCGCCGTGGAGGATGACGGGCCCGGCATCGATGCCGGCGATCTCTACCGCATCTTCGATCCGTTCTTCCGCGCGACGCGCACCGATCGCGTGGCGGCGGGCAGCGGGCTGGGCCTGGCGATCTGCCGCGGCCTGGTGCGGGCGATGGGTGGGCGCATCGCGGCGGAGAGCCCGGTCGCGGAGGCGCGCGGCACGCGCATCGTCATCCGGTTTCCCGCGACATGACGGAACCTTCGATCCTCGTCGTCGATGACGAACCGCAGATCCATCGCTTCCTCGCCGCCGCGCTGGAGGCGGCGGGCTACCGGCCGCTGCGCGCCGGGACCGTGGCCGAGGGCATGCGCATGGCCGCCGAGCGCGCGCCGGCGCTGGTGCTGCTGGACCTCGGCCTGCCGGATGGCGACGGGAAGGCGATGATCCCCCGGCTGCGCGCCTTCACGGAGGCGCCGATCCTCATTCTCTCGGCCCGCGATCACGAGGCGGAGAAGGTCGCCGCGCTGGATGCCGGGGCGGACGACTATATCGAGAAGCCCTTCGCGCTGGCCGAGCTGCTCGCCCGCATCCGTTCCGCGCTGCGCCGCGCCGGCCAGCGCGCGCCGGAGGCCCAGGCCACGCTGCGGCGCTTCGGCGGGCTGGAAGTCGATCTGGCGCATCGCCTCGCCCGCCTCGACGGCGGCGACCCCCTGCATCTCACGCCCCGTGAATGGGATCTGCTCGCCGCTCTGGTGCGTGGCGGCGAGGGCCGCGTCCTGACGCACCGGCAGCTGCTCTCCTCGGTCTGGGGCCCGGCGCAGGCCGGGGAGGCGCAGTACCTCCGCGTCTATGTCGGCCATCTGCGGCAGAAGCTCGGACCCTGGGGGAAGCTGATCCGCACCGAGCCGGGCGTGGGGTATCGCTTCGGAGAGCCGCCGTGATCCCCCCGGATCAGAAGGAGCCGATCAGGCTCCCCAGCAGGATCACGACCACCAGCGCCACCAGGGCGCTGACGACGCTCGACATGAAGATATCCAGGTAGCTGTTCCGGTGATCGGAGCCGCAGACCGCGAGGAGCGTGACCACCGCGCCGTTGTGCGGCAGGGCATCCAGTGTGCCGGCGCCGATCACCGCGACTCGGTGCAGCAGGCCGGGATCGATCCCCTGCTCCGCGGCGATCCGGAGATAGGTCGGGCCCAGCGTGTCGAGCGCGATGGTCAGCCCGCCCGAGGCCGATCCCGTCAGCGCCGCCAGCACGTTCGTCGCCACCGCCAGGGAGGCCAGAGGCCCGCCGCCGATGCCGAGCACCTGGTCGCGCACCATCCCGAAGGCCGGCAGGGAGGCCACCACCGCGCCGAAGCCGACTAGGCTGCCGACGCCCAGCACCGGCAGGACGGCGGAGTTCGCGCCCGCATCCAGCGTGGCGCGCAGGGAGGGCAGGTTGGCGCGGTTCAGCAGCACCACGGCCAGGCAGGCCGCGAAGAGCGCCAGGGCCACCGACCAGACGCCCGCGACCGCGCCGATCGTGGTGCCGCCCCAGCGCGGATCGGCCAGGAAGCCGGTATCCATGCGCGGCAGGACGACCGCCGTCATCAGCAGGTTGACCATCAGCACCACGCCGATCGGGGCCAGGGCGGTCCAGAAGCCCGGTTCGCTCCGGCCGTGCTCGCCATGGCGCATTTCGGCCGGATCGAATTCCGTGGAGATCGCGCCATGCTCGCGAACCACGGAATCGTCGAGGGCCCGCTCCGTGGCCTCCCGCCCGTCCGGATCGGACAGGCTGTAGCCTTCCCCGGCCTTGCGCGCCTGCTTCTCGCGATAGTCCAGCCACCAGAGGCCGAGGGCCGCCATGACGAGCGCGGCGATGAGGCCGAGCCCGGGCGCCGCCCAGGGCGATGTGCCGAAGAAGGGCATCGGGATGGCGTTCTGGATGGCCGGCGTACCCGGCAGCGCCGACATGGTGAAGGTCGAGGCGCCGAGCATGATCGTCCCCGGCATGAGCCGGTGCGGGATATCGGCCGCGCGGAACATCGCGTGCGCCATCGGGGCGAGCACGAAGAAGGCGACGAAAAGGCTGACGCCGCCATAGGTGACGAGCGCGCCGGCCAGCACCACGGACAGGATGGCCCGCTTCCTGCCGAGCCGGGCGGTCATGCCGTTGGCGATGGCGGTGACCGACCCGCTGTCGTCCATCAGCTTGCCGAAGACCCCGCCCAGCAGGAAGAGCGGGAAGAACTGCGCGATGAAGCCCGCCGCGCCGCCCATGAAGGTCTGGGTCCAGTGGGCGAGCAGGGGCTCGCCGGCGAAGCCCCCCCCCCCCCCGGCGGGGGGGGGCGGGGGGGGGGCGGGCGCGAGGAGGAGCACGCTCCAGCCGCGGAAGGCCAGCCCCATGAGAAGGGCCAGTCCCAGGAGGATGCCGAGAAGGCCCATGGGATCAGACACCCTCCAGCAGCTTGTTTAGGTTGACCGAGGAGCGGCGGCCGATGGCCTCGCCATTCTCGGCCAGGAAGCGTTCCGCCGTCCGCCGCCCCTCGTCGCGCAGGAAGGTGAGGAAAGCCCATTCCGCGTTCAGCTTGGAGGAATAGCCGAGATCGATCATCACGGGGCTGGAGAGGAGATGCACGCGGAAGCTGGCCCAGCGCGCCCCCTCCACCCTGCTGCTGTCCAGCTTCGCGCCGCTCTCCGCGACGACCTGCTGCAGCAGGGCGATCATGCGGAGTTCCTTGATGATCGTGGCGTTGAAGGAGATCTCGTTCAGCCGGTTCTGGATCTCGGTGGCGGAGCGGGGCACGCCGGGTCGTTCCACCGGGTTGATGGCCACCAGCAGGAGATCGTCGGCCGAACCGCCATCGCGGACGAGCGGGGTGATGGTGGGATTGCCGGCATAGCCGCCGTCCCAGTAGGCCTCGCCCTCGATCTCCACCGCCTGGAAGAGCGTGGGCAGGCAGGCCGAGGCCATCAGCGCCTCGGGCGTGACCTCGGCGTTGCGGAACACCCGGCCCCGTCCGGTGCGCACATTGGTCGCGGTGACGTAGAGGCGCTGCTCCGCCAACGCCAGGCGATCGAAGTCGATGGTCTCGGCGAGCACCGCGCTCAGCGGATTGCCGCCGACCATGTGGATGTCGTAGGGCGAGACCAGCCGGGCCATCATGTCCATCGCCAGGAAGGCCGGCGAACTGTCCAGCGACCAGCGGCCCAGCAGGATGTCGAGCGGGCCGCGCTTGAAGGGACTCAGCAGCGCCGCCCGTGCCACGGCGCTCCAGAAGCGCTCCAGCGCGGCCCTGGCGCCGTCGCGCCCGCCCTGATGGTAGCCCGCCACCAGGGCGGTGGCGTTCATGGCCCCGGCTGAGGTGCCGCTGATCGCATCGATCTCCAGCCAGGATTCCTCCAGCAGCCGGTCCAGCACGCCCCAGGTGAAGGCCCCGTGCGAGCCACCGCCCTGCAGGCCGAGATCGACGGCGACAGGATCGCGCGGGCGGGCTTCCGGCGCGGCGTCCGGGGGCCCGCC
>NZ_JBSXMU010000083.1:0-15579 GCF_054073225.1 Teichococcus aerofrigidensis | reverse complement strand
GCGGCAACCCGCGCGGCCCGCGCGGCCTCCTGCAGCGCGGCCTCGATGGCGGTGGGGGAGGACGTCTCGGCGATGGCGTTCACGTCAGGCGCTCCGTTGCGGGACCGGGCGGGGTGGCGGCTCCGGCGGCCGTGCAGGTCAGGGTATGGAGAAAGACCGAAAAGGCGAATTGCTCGGCGCCCTCGCGCCGGTCGAAGCTGGAGCCGAAGCAGGGGCGGTGCAGCAGGAACTCGGCCGCACCCTCTCCCAGGGGCAGCTCCGGCACCTCCAGCCAGTGCCGCTCGTTGGCGGTCCAGCGGGCGCCGGGGCCCGCGGCGGACCAGTGATACAGGGTGAGCGCCGTCGAGCCCCCGGCGTTGAAGGCGGGCGGCGGCAGGCCATGCAGGACGAGGCGGCGCGGCCCGCCGCCGGCTCCGGCGCGCAGGCTGAGGCGGGAGACCGGGCCGAGGCGGATGCCGGCGCTGGTCCGCTTCACCTCGGAACTCGCCAGGCTGGCCTCGATCCCCTCGTCCAGCGACAGGCTCAACCGCTGGCCGGCTCCGTCGCGCAGCAGCGCCATGGCCTCGTCCAGCGCGCCGTCGACGCCGGCCCGCAGCAGGCGCAGCTGGCCCAGCTGCAGGGAGCCCCCGTCCAGGCCGCGCGCGGCCGTCGCCAGCTCCGCCGCGGCACCGGCACGATCGCCGGCGAAGAGCGCGGCCCGGGCATGAAGCAGCCGGAAGGCAGGGCTGTCCCGATGGGCCGGCGCGGCGCCGGCCTCCGCCAGCAGGGCCGGCAGCGGCGCGCCGGTGGCGAGGGCGTCGATGAAGCCCTCGAAGCGCCGCTCCGTCTTGAGGGTCTGCGGCAGGTTGTGGAGGCCGTCACGCACCAGGGCGACGCCCGGCCAGCCCTCCTCGACGAAGCGCCAGGCGTTGCGGAGGTCGAGCATCGCGGCATCGCCGAACAGGATCAGGTGCCGCCCCGGCTCCGGGCGGCGGGGCGCGAGCCGGTCGAGGCCCCGCATGCCGTGGTCGTGGATCCAGCGCCGGTGGCGGATGGCCACCTGGCCCTCCCCCTCCAGATCGACCGAGATGGGCGGCGACATGGCGACGACGCGGGCCCGCGGCAGGGCCTCGCCCAGCAGCAGGGCGCCATAGGCCCCCATGCTGACGCCCAGGATCGTGACGTGTCCGTAGTCGCGCCCGGCGAGGCGGCCGGTAAGCCAGCCCAGCAGCGCCGCCCAGCCCTCCGGGGCATTGTACCAGCTGCGCAGCTGGTCGCGGATCAGCAGGGTGTCCACGGGGCGGCGCGCCAGGCTGCCGGCGAACTCGTAGCTGGCGAGGGGCGCCGAGGTGTTGCCGACGCCGGTCAGCGCGATGACGAGGCCGCGCGGCGCGGCACACCGGCTGAAGCGAGCCTCGTAGCCGCCGAAGCGGACCTCCTCCACGCTGCCGTTCCCCGCTTCCTGCCCATCCACCATTGGCCCGCCCGCTGACATCTCACCCTCTTCTCTGGCGATGCTGGCGGTCCCACCCGCGGCGGGCAAGGGGGTCGGCCCCGCGCCTAGAGCAGCACGAGATCGTCGCGGTGGACGATCTCGGCACGGCCGCGCCAGCCCAGGATGGCCTCGATCTCCTCCGAGCGGCGGCCGGCGATCTGCCGGGCGGCCTCGGCGTCATAGGCGGAGAGGCCCCGCGCCAGCTCGAGGCCGGCCTCGTCGCGGATGGAAAGCGGGTCGCCGCGGTGGAAGCTGCCCTCGACGGCGCGCACCCCGGCGGGCAGCAGGGAGCGACCCTGGCGCAGCGCCCCGGCCGCGCCGGCATCGACGCGCAGCACGCCGAGCGGCGCGAGCGAGCCGGCGATCCATTGCTTGCGGGCCGAGCGGCCCTCCGGCGCCGGCAGGAACCAGGTGCAGCGGCCGCCCTGCTCCAGCGCGGCCAGCGGATGGGGCCGCTGGCCGAGCGCGATGGCCATGGCGCAGCCGGCGCCGGTGGCGATCCGCGCGGCGATCAGCTTGGTGCGCATGCCGCCCGAGGAATAGCCCGGCGGCGGCTCGCCCCCCATGGCCATGATCTCCTCGCTGATGCGCTCCACCACCGGGATATGGGCGGCGGCGGGGTCGGTGCGGGGGTCGGCCGTGTAGAGGCCGTCGATATCGGACAGCAGCACCAGCGCGTCGGCCTGGATCATCTCGGCGACACGCGCCGCCAGGCGGTCGTTGTCGCCGAAGCGGATCTCGGCGGTGGCGACGGTGTCGTTCTCGTTGATCACCGGCACGCAGCCGAGATCGAGCAGTGTGCCCAGCGTGGCGCGGGCATTGAGGTAGCGCCGGCGGTCCTCGCTGTCCTCCAGTGTCAGCAGCAGCTGCGCCGCGTTCAGCCCGTGGCGCGACAGGGCGGCCTGCCAGGCCCCCGCCAGCCGGATCTGCCCGACCGCCGCCGCCGCCTGCTTCTCCTCCAGCCGCAACCTGCGCCGGGTGAGGCCGAGGGCGTGGCGGGCCAGGGCGATGGCGCCCGAGGAGACCAGCACCACCTCCACCCCGCGCGCCCGCAGCGCCGCCACATCCTCGGCCACCGAGGCGAGCCACGCCTCGCGCGGGGTCGCGGTCTGGCCGTCCACCACCAGGGCGGAGCCGATCTTGACGACGAGGCGGCGGGTGGCGGCGAGCGAGGGCGTCATGCGCCCTGGTCCTCGCGCTGGCGGCGGATGGTGTCGGCCAGCTCCCGCAGCGTCTCCGGCACGCCGTCCTGGGTGGCACCGCTGATCAGCCGGACGGGGCGGCCGAGCGCGCGCTCCAGCGCCTTGGCGCGGCTGGCCCGGGCCTGCGGGGTCATGGCGTCGAGCTTGTTCAGCGCGACGATCTCGGGCTTGTCCGCCAGCCCACCGCCATACTCCGCCAGCTCGCCGCGCACCGTCTCATAGGCGCGGACCGGATCGGGCTGGCTGCCGTCGATCAGGTGCAGCAGCACGGCGCAGCGCTCGACATGGCCAAGGAAGCGGGTGCCGAGCCCTGCGCCCTCCGCCGCGCCCTCGATCAGGCCGGGAATATCGGCCAGGACGAATTCCTCGGTGGCGTTCAGCCGCACCACGCCGAGCTGCGGCGTCAGCGTGGTGAAGGGGTAGTCGGCGATCTTGGGCTTCGCCGCGCTGACCACGGAGAGGAAGGTGGACTTGCCGGCATTGGGCAGGCCGATCAGGCCGGCATCGGCGATCAGCTTGAGGCGCAGCCAGAGCCAGCGCTCCTCGCCCGGCCAGCCCTTGTCGGCGCGGCGGGGCGCGCGGTTGGTCGAGGTCTTGAAATGCGCGTTGCCGTGGCCGCCATCGCCGCCCTGGCAGATCACGGCGCGCTGGCCCTCGCGCACCAGATCGGCCAGCACGGTCTCCTTGTCCTCGGCCAGGATGACGGTGCCCACCGGCACCTTCAGCACGACATCCTCCGACCCCGCCCCCGTGCGGTCGGAGCCGGCCCCGTTGCCGCCCTTGCGGGCCTTGAAGTGCTGGGCGTAGCGGTAGTCGATCAGCGTGTTGAGGCCGGGCACGGCCTCAACGATGACGTCGCCGCCCTTGCCGCCCTTGCCGCCATCCGGGCCGCCGAACTCGATGTACTTCTCGCGGCGGAAGGCGACGACGCCGTCGCCGCCATCGCCGGCCTTCACCCAGATCTTGGCTTCGTCGAGGAACTTCATCAGGCTTGGGGGTCCGGTCGGGCAGGGGGAAGCGGGGGTGCCAAAAAACGAAAACGGGGGCCTTGCGGCCCCCGTTCGCGGTCGAAGTGTCGTCGCGGAGGCGCGCGGGCTTACTCGGCGGCCTGCGGCAGCGGCTCCACGGAGACATGCACGCGGCCCTCGGCGCGGCGGGTGAACTTCACCCTGCCCTCGACGGTGGCGTGCAGGGAGTGGGTACGGCCGACCAGGACGTTCTGGCCCGGGACCATCTTGGTGCCGCGCTGGGTCACGATGATGTTGCCGGCCAGCACATGCTCGCCGCCGAACTTCTTGACGCCGAGGCGCTTGCCGGCGGAGTCGCGACCGTTGCGGGAGGAACCGCCAGCCTTCTTGTGAGCCATGGGGAGTGTCTCCTACGGAAGCCGGTTCAGGCCGCGTTGATGGCCGAGATGCGCAGCACGGTCTGGTGCTGGCGATGGCCGTTCTTGCGGCGGCTGTTCTGCCGGCGGCGCTTCTTGAAGATGATGACCTTGTCGCCGCGGTTCTGCTCGACCACGGTCGCGGTCACGGTCGCGCCGGCCACGGTGGGGGCGCCGATGGTCAGCCCGGCCTCGCCGCCGATGGCGAGCACGTCCTGGAAGGTCACGGTCGCGCCGGCTTCGGCGTCGAGACGCTCGACGGTCAGAACGGCATCCGGGGTGACGCGGTACTGCTTGCCGCCGGTGCGGATCACTGCGTAGGTCATGGTGCGCCCTGAAAGCTCTCTGCCGTTACTGGCCTGGTCTACAATGAGGATCGGCCGGAAACGGCCTTCGGCGAGGCACGAGGCCCCGCCGGGAGGACGGGCGTATAGCGCCGAGGCGGCGAGGGAGTCAACGGCGATGGTCCGGGATGGCGGAAATCCCGCACGGCATCCGTTGCGCTGCCGCCCGCATGCCTTTATACCCCCGCCCGCCTGCCGACCAGGCGCGCCCCGCGGAGAGGTGGCAGAGTGGTCGATCGCGTCGGTCTCGAAAACCGAAGTACCTGCAAGGGTACCGTGGGTTCGAATCCCACCCTCTCCGCCAGCACCCTAGGTATTCTGCGGCTTTCCGGGCGACGGATCGCATTTACCCCCAACGCTACCCCCAACGCAGACAGAGGTTGCCCCCGATCGGGCCTCCGGGATTGGCACCCCGAGGCGTCGCACCAGGGCCGGGGCGAGATACAGGTAGCGGCCATCCATGAGGGTGATGAAGAGCCAGCCGCCGGGGCCAGGAACAATCTCGGCGCCAGGCGTGGTGAGATAGGCGGTGGCACGCGCTTCCAGGCTTCCCCTCTCCCAGGCTCGCCCCGGCCTATAGGCCAGCCACGGCCGCTCCGGCGCCGCCCTGGGGGTGCCTGATGCCGGAGCTGATGCCTCCCCCTCCGGTGGCGGTGGCGGTGGCGGGGTTCCCTGGGCCGCCGGGGTCATGCGCTCGGCCAGCGCCGCCTTCACCTCGTCCCGAGCCGCCCGCAGCGCCGCCAGCAGGTCCTCCGGCGGCGGGGTGCTGGCCCGCCACCGCAACCTGCCGTTGTCAAGGAACAGGGTGAGGCCGGCCGCCTCGGCGCGGCGGATCAGGGCTTCAACGCCCATAACCGCACATGTCAGCCGTCCCGAAGTTCCGCGTTTTAGCGTTCCCAGCGTTCCAGCGTTCCAAGCCCTTCTGGATCAATGCGTTACGCGGAACGCTGGCAAACATTACAGCGTTCCGCAGCGGTCCCGCAGCGTTCCCGAGAGCCGAAATCCCGGCTTTTGAGGCGATGTTCCGGTCACGTTCACGGCGTCGCGCATCAAGCATCGCGCTTTCCTCCGATCCAGATGAAGGGTTTGCAGCGGTCCCGGCGTTCCGCCGCCGGGCCGGGCGCCGGAGCCTAGAGGTCCCCGGACCACTCAACCGAAGGTGGCGGTGGCGGTGCATCCTCGGCGCCGGGCTGGCTCGCCTCGGGCGGCCGGTGGTGCAGGGTGATCTTGCGGCCCGCGCGCCCGCCGCCGGACGGAAGCACCACCTCGACGCCGCCGCGCCGGAGCGCCGGTGCGATGCGCCGGAGGCGGGCGGAAAGGCGGGTGCTGTCCTTCGGCCAGTCCCGCTGCCGCTGCCGGTCCAGCGGCACATCGAGGTTGATCGCGGCCAGCAGCTCGCTGGATAGGCCCTCCCAGCGGCCGTGCTGCACGGCGATGCCCCGGACGGCGATGGCGAGGCTGTCCGCCTCGATCACCCCCGCCACCGCCGCCGCGCGGTTCTCTTCCAGGGCTTCAAGCATATCGGCTTCGGTCCAGCCGAAGGCCGGCGCCATGGCGGCGCAGAGGCGGGCGAAGTCGGCCATGCGCGGCAGCCGCTCGATATGCAGGCCGGGCAGCCGGGCCAGGGCCATCCGCAACCCGTCCAGCAGCAGCGCCAGGATGCTGGCGCGGGCGGCCTCGAAGTCGCGCCACACCTCCGCCTCGGGCTTGCGCTTGTCGTCCGGGATCGGCGGCAGGGTGATGGAGATGGCGCGGTCGGCGAGGTCGCCACGGGCCAGCAACGAGGGAATTCCATTCAGTAAGCAAGGGTTGCAGACGTGGACGGTGTGCTCTTCGCCGTTGCTGTAGAGCATGCGCTCGCCGAAGCCGCCGCCGGAGGCGATCCGGCACAACGCATCGGCCATGTCACTGTCCAGCGATGACAAGTTGTCGAAGCTCAGCACGCGGGAGTTCCGCGCGGCGATGACCAGGTCCCGCTCTTCGCGCGGCGCCGCGCGGGCATCGGCATGGTTCGGATCGACCAGCCGCCGCAGCATCTTCGAGGCCGTGGTCTTGCCACTGCCTTGTTCGCCATCGACGGCCAAAATGGGAAACGGCCCTTCCGGACACAGGCAAGCCACAAGCCAGGCCACGCTAAGGCGAAGGTCGGCGCTGGGGCCACCACCGTCGCCCGGTCGTAGGTTGAGGATGGTGGCCAGGGAGGCCAGCGTGGCCGCCGGGTCGCCGCGTTGGGGCACGGGCAGCGGCATCAGTCCGCCGGGCCGGATCAGCGGCACATCGGCCCTATCGACAACTTCCCAGCCCTCCGCTGTGATCTTGACCAGCCGCCACGTCTCGTCCCCGAGGTCGAGCCAGACGACGCCATTCGGGGTGCGACAGACGCGCGGGCGTGGGTCGCGCACCTCGCCGCGCAGAGCCATCGCCTCGCAGGCGCCGATGGCTTCGGAGAGCGCCTGATCCGGAATCGCGCCGGGGCGCGGCGGGCGGCCAGTGCCTTCGGACAGGACGGGGTGGCGGTCGCCATAGACGAGCCGCAACAGGTTCTTGAAGTCCCGTCCCCGAACCGAGAAGCGCAGCAGCCGGTCATCCTGTGGCACGGTCGCGTAGGCGTCGCCGCGCGCGTCGCGCCAGAAGGTGGCGCCCAGGTCCAGCAGCGCCTCGATGGCGTCGTCCCTGGCGTTCCCGTCCCGGCGCGGCCGTTCCTTCTTGTCGCCTTTCTTGCTGTCGCCAGCACGCTTCTTGCCGCCGCGCTGGGGCAACTGCACCACGTTCGAGGTCGGAGGCGGCTCCGCGCCGTCGCTGATAGTGTAGCCGTCATCGGCCATTCGGGTTCTCCCTGGCCTTGCGTGCCAGCAGGTCGGCGAAGTCCTCGCCGTCATTGTCAGGGGTTGCCACGCGGACGCGGCGGTTCTCATCCCGCCACCGCCGCGCGGCGGTGGCGGCGGCGTCGCGGCCAGGGGGATCGGCGTCGGCGCCGATCAGCACATGATCACAGGCCGGCAGGGGCGGCAGGTCGAGGTTGGCAAGGTTCCCGGCCGCCACGGCCGCCCAGCACGGCGCGCCCAGCAGATGGGACGCGGCCAGGGCGGTCTCATTCCCCTCGCCCAGCACAAGGGGACGGCCGGCGACGGGGGCATGCAGCATCACCACGCCGCCCGCCACGGAGCCGAGGGTGGCCTTCTGCGGCTCCACATCGGCCTTGCCGCTGCCGTCAGGGCGCAGATAGGTGCGGTGCACCGCCAGCGGCTCGCCATCTGTGGCCCGACGCACCAGGGCCAGCAGGCAAGGGAAGCGCCGATCCGTGGCCGGATGCGCGGCGCGGGGATGGTAGCGGAGTTGTTTCCCCACCTCCGGAGACGGGAAGGCCCGCCACGCCTCCCACACCCTGCGGGCGCGAAGATATGTCTCCGCCGGGGTGTCAGTGACGGGCACCGCCTCGGACCACATCCGCTCGGCCCAGGCGCGCTTCCTGGCGGGCGACGGGCCGTCCCGGTGCTGGATCACGGCCGGTGGCGGTGGCGGCGTCCAATCCTCGCCCAGGGCCGCGCGCACGGCTGCCGTCAGGGCGGCCTTGTCCTGGCACGATGCACACCACCAGAGAGGCCGGCCATCCTGCTCTCTGACGGAGAAGGTCGTCGGATACCCACAGGCTGGGCACGCGCCGCGCCACGCGCCGCCGTAGCTCCGCCGCAAGCCCAGCTTCTCCGCGAGCTCGCGGGCGGTGGCGGCGGTCATGCCTCGGCCTCCGCGTCGAGGCTGAGCGCGGCCATGCCCTCGCTCAGCGCATCCATGGCTTCGGCCAGCCGACGCTTCACCGCTGCCGGGTCGTCGGCTTCGTGGAAGGCGCAGGCGATCAGATCGCGCAGTACCTCGAAAGCTTGGAGGCCCTCGGCGCAGGCCAGCACCAGCTCTTCCACCTCGGGCGAGAAGCCGGGGGCCGCGCTCATGCCCGGCCTCCCGCTCGGACGCCGCCCGCATTGATGATGCGCGCCCGCTCCGCGCGCGCTGCCGCCGCGAAGCTTGCCCAGGCTTCGGCGGCCACGGCTTCCTCGGCGCGGCGCTGCATGCCGAGATGGATCAGGCGCAGAAGGTCGGCGAAGTCGGCGTCGTTCACATTATGGAAGGTGTGGGCGAAGGTCCGCCCGATCCCCGCCACCGCCGCGAGGTCGTGCAGGTTGGTCGGTGGCGCGCCGCCGGGGGAGAGGTGCAACGTCATGATGGTTCCATCCTCGGCAGCGCCGGAAAGAGGCGAGCCGCGTCGGCTGCCAGGCTGTCGGCCACAGCATTCTCCGCATCGGTCATGCCGTGGCCGGTGGCGGCGGCGGAGACGATCAGCGACTTCGTGGCGAGGCCGAGGGGGGAGGTCGCGGGCGTCTCGGCGATCCGGTCGAGGATGCTCTCGCGCTTGTCCGTTGCCGCGCTCGCCGCTTCCTCTAGCCGCTCTTCCTGGGGCTGACCCATGGCGCGGCTGCACCGTACCCAAGCGGCTTCTTCCGTCTGGATCGCGGCGCGAAGCTGCCACGCCAGATCGACCAGGAGCGCGTCATCGTGGGGCTTCTGCGGGAGGGGCGGGAGCGGATCGCCGCCGTTGCCGAAGAGGCGCGCCAAATCGTTGGTGGTGTCCCAGCTCCAATCTGCTGCCGTGCCGTGCTCGGGGCGCTCCACGCCATCGACCTCCCGGGCCTCGGCCTTCGCCGCGAGAGCCTTCGCCACCAACCCAGGCAGTGAAGCAGGGCGCGCGGCGGAGATGGCGTCGCGCGTGGCTTCGTAGGCGCGCCAGAGGGGGTTCTGATCTTCGTCCAGATCGGACCGGTCGCTGTTGTACGCGCGAAGATTGGCGACATGCGCGGCGCACAGGCGCACCAGACCGGCATCGGGGTTTTCCCCTTCGCGGAGGCAAACCTGCCCGCTAGGCAGGTTTGCCTCATCAAGGGGAGGAACCCTATTGTGGGGAACTCCCATATTTGCAACCGGCACCGCCGACGCGGCGGTGGCGGGGAGCAGTGCGGCGGCCAGGGTGGCGCGGCGGGAGAGGGTGCGGCGCATCACAGTGACCCTCCCCAGGCGGCGAAGATCAGGGCAGCCAGCGCCAGCAGCGGCACAGCGGCGGCCAGGGCATGCTCGGCGCGGTCGGGGGCCGGGATCGGCGTCGGGGCGCGGGTCATGCCAGCACCCCCGCCAGGAAGCCCAGCAGGCCCGCCACCGCCGGCACGGCGAGGCGGGCGAGGTCGGCGCGCAGCGGCAGCGGCGGCAGGCTGCCCGTGACGATATAGGCCAAGGCGCGGCGCAGAGGGCCAGGCGCATAGGTGGTGGAAGGGGCAAGCGCGGGGCGCGACGGCGCACGCCCGGAAACACCATTCGACATGGTGCGGTCCTTACGGTTCGCGTTGCCGGGCAGCAGGCGGTTTCTCAGGCCGCAAGCCGTCCGGGGGTGAGAAACCCGCCGTAAGTCGGGCGCGCATGACTTTAGGCAGCCGCTTTCGCGGCACCCTCGGACATGCTCATGCGCCCCCCGGACGATGGATGCGTGTGGACGCTCTATCGCGGCGTTGCGCTTACGGCAGCAAAGGAGTTTCTCAGGCTCCGGCGGCGAGCCTTGCCCGGTGGCGAGCTCGGCGTCAACCAGCTTCTCGTCCGGCGGCCCCTTCCGGCCCGCCACCGCCGGGGGCGGCCAATCCTCCGCGCAAAAGTCCGGACCGGGTCGAAGGCCGGGCCAACGGGTGGCATGGTCACTCCGCCATGTCAGCAAGGCGCGATCGTGCGCGGCCTGGGCATGCAACCAGCGCAGCGCCTCCACGCGCTGGGCCAGGATCACGGGATCGGTCATCGCCGCCCCTCCCAGCCCGACCGCAGCGCCGCCCGCGCCTCCGCCACCGCCTGGCGGGCGATGCCACTGGCGATCACATGGCGGAGCGACCCCGCAGGCAGCAGAAGCGCCAGGAGCGGCGCGCAGGCGGTATAGGCGGCCCGTCCGGCCTCCGGTCCGGTCTCTTCCGGCGGCCGGCTCCTGCCCTCGCGCAGGGCCGCCAAGGCGGCGGTAGCGGCGACGTAGGCGGCGCGGCCCAGCAAATCGGCGGGGGTTTCCGGGGGCATCACCGGACGGCCTTGGCCGGCACGGGCGCGGCGCGGGTGGCTTCCAGGGCGGCCAGCAGCTCGCTGCGCTTCCAGCGCGGAGACTTCGGGCTAGGGTAGTACGGTTGCGGGAAGCGTCCTGTCCGCACGCCCGCCCAGAAGGTCGAGAGCGACACGCCAACCACGGACTTGGCTTCCGCCGCGCTGAGGTGCGGGTCGGGCTCCTGCCATCCGGCGGCGGCCGGGGCGGCGGCGGTGGAGAGCAAGGCGCTGCGGCGCCTCGTAGGCTGTGCGGGGGTGTCCATGATCGTGTCCCTCAGTGTGAGGGAGACACAACAGCGTCACAGAAAACCGTGCGGGCAACCGTACTGTTTGACGGTAGGGTTCCGCACGGTTCCCCGCACGGTCAGGGCTTTCGCTTTTTCGCACCCCCGGCGGTCCAGGCCGTGAAGCCCGCCAACGCTTCCTGCCTCGCATCCCGATAGGCCGTCTTTGGAAGACGATCACTCCACAGCACGTAGTGGTCCTTCTTCTCTATTGTGCGCTGATCAGGACTGGCCTCCGCCCTAGATCGCAGATCGGCCACACACTCCCCATAGGCTTTCGGGTCATACCTGCCGGTGAAGTGCTCGTTCGCTCCAGGCGGCGACACAGCTTTCCTGGCTGTGGGCGGTGGCGGCAAAGCCTGAGTCGCAGAGGCTGTCCCGACTGAGGTGCTCGGCGCCATTACCCGCACCTCGCGCCAGTAGATCAGCCGATCTTCATCCACCTCGCTAATCAGCCTCCCGTTCGGGCTGAAGGTCAGCATGGCGGAAACCGAACGCGGATCGGGTGACGGCACACCTGGCATGGGCAAGGGTTCCAGCCGCAAATATACCGTGCCCTCCCGCATCAGCGAACGCAGATCGCGAGGTACGGCGCGCCGCTCCTGCCGCTCGGGGTCATAGGCTGTTACCTCGATGTCGCCGCCCTCGATCCCCGCCCACAGGGCCGCCCAGCCGACACCTGCGAGGGCTTCCGCCCTAGCCTCGGCCTCTCGGTCATACCCCTTGTTCAACGAGCCGATGGGGCCGCGCGGATAGCCCTTCGCATAGAGAGCGACGAGCTCGTCCCGCTCAGCGGAAGGCAGCAGCATCGCCACGGCCGCGCGCCACCCCAGGCCCTCGGCCGGCCAGACGGCAGGCAGGGGCAGCCAGGAGGGCGGCGGCGACAAAGCACCAGGAGGAACGTCTTGATGGCGGGCGGCAGTGCGGCGTGGCGGGGCGGCAGGTGGGGATGACGGAAAAACAAGAGGGACGGAGAGCGGGTCCCAGAAACGATCCATCTCCCGGCGGCGATCCTCATCAGCCTGCGCTCGGCGGCGCTCATCCTCGGCCTGGCGCAGCGCCGCTTCCACATGCGCGACGCTCAAGCCTTCGTTCATCTGTCCATGCGGCCCGGACACCCAGGCGCCGAAGCCGTGCTGCCTTCCAGCGCCGGCCAGGGAGACGCCAGAGCCGGCGCCGAAGGCATCGCTCACGCCACTGGCGGTGCTGGGGCCAGTCCGGGCGGTGAGGACGACGCCCGGCTTCGGCCCAGCCACCCGCGCCATGACATCGCGCCAGCCGGGCAGCGGTGCAGTCAGGTTGCCGGCATTGCCACGGCGACACTCGGAAGCAGAGATGCGCTCCATGTGGCCGGCCGCCCCCCGGCGCCCTTCCAGCTCGTATCGTCCCGCCTCCCAGGCCGCAAAGAGCCGCAGGCCGGCTTCGTGGCGAAGGGCGAACATCTCGTCATGCTCGGGAAGCCATGGCGCGGGCTCTACCTTCCGCCCTTCGTACCCGGCGTACCCCATGGCGCGGTGCCAGCCGGTGGATTGCCGGTGCACGTCCAGGCGCTCGCGCGGCCACCGCCGTTCCAGATCGGCAAGGCGATCCCGGTCGGCGTCCGGCAGCAGGCTCCGCGCCACCTCTCCGAAGGACGCCCACGCGTTCTGGACGCCGCCCGGCGCCCCATTTCCATCGTCCATTGCCGGCCCACGACCAGCCCACGCCAGGAGGTGGGGCGGCGGCCGGGCGTGGGTCCCGGCAATTCGGCGGCCAAACCTAGCCGCCCCAGGCCGTAATCTATGCCAGGGCAGACGGCCAGGGCGAGCGGCTCAAAAGGACGAAATTCGTACATATGACGAGCGGGGCAGGCGGTGGCGGCCAGACGGAAAGGCAGACCAAAAGATTTCCGGCATGGCACCGAAGCCCGCCGTCTCCCGACAAGCGGAACAGCAACAGAAGCCGATTTTTTCCTTAACAAACAGAGGGTGAAACCGGGGCGCGAATTACCCGTGGTCGCGTCCATCGCCAGGAAGGACCCAAGGAGGGGGGGGTACCCCCCCCTCCCTGCCGGCGGGCGGTGGCGGCGGCGCGGTACCTCATGCCAGGAACCGAGGGGTTGAGAGCGGAGCGGAGTGTCCGGGATGGATTGCGCCATTTGCGCGGAAATTTGCGGCGCCACTACCGGACCGGCGCGGCTCAAACCACTGTGCGCAAATTCCCGCCCGGAAGGACCCATGGGGGTGGGGGTCTAGGAGCAAGGCGCGGATCGGCGCGGAACTCCGCGCGGCGCAGGAGCGGGGCGAGGTGGCAAAGCCCAACCAACCAGTCAGCCAGTATGCCCAAACTCCGGACATACCGAAGCCAGCCACCCTCCCCGAGATCGGCATTCCCAGCCAGCGCGCCTCCGAGATGAAGCGCCTGGCGGAGGCGGGCGAGGGCAACCGTCCGGATGGCGGACGCTTGCCGGCCGCGCCGGAAAAAAGATCGGCGAATACTGCGGCCACACGAGAATGCCCCCAGCACGGTCCGGGCTCCCATAGCTCCTGGAGATTGGACCCCCCCTTACCCCGCAGCCTCCGGCGGGAGAGGCAGGCAAGCGACTGACATGTAGCTTTTCTGTCCGATTTCGCGGGCGCGCGAAGTTGCTGAGGGGTGCGGTCTAGCCGGAGAGCGGCCCGACTTTCGCTCCACCCCCTGCCATCCATCCGCTTGACCGCCACCGCCACCGCCACAGGGACAAGCAATGCGTTGGGCACATGCATCCTGCTGTCCGCCATGCCGGGAACGCTGAGCGGAACGCTGGGAACGCTAACCAAAAGTTTAGCGTTCCAGAATACGCGGCCAATATCAGTGCTTTATCCTGTGGAGGAACGCTGGGAACGCTGGGAACGCTACATCCCTTTAGGGTCTACAAAAAAGAAAAGGGGGATATAGGGCCTCTTTCGCGAGGGAATACAGATGCTTAGAGGCCAGGAGCCCCGCGTGGAAATGCACACGCAGCGCATCTGGATTGCAGCCGCAGGCCCCCAGGGAGGGGCACGGGGAGGGAGAAGGACAGGAAGGGAGGCGGCAGGAACCAGCCGGAGCCGGCGGTGGCGGTCAGCCGGCGCGGGGTGAGCGGGAGAGCGGCAGCACCTTGCCGGATGGCCTGCCGCACCAGTCGGCCCAGGCGTCCATCAGTCCCCGGCGGCGGTCCAGCAGGTCGGAGCGCGCATAGGCCGCCTCGGCCTTGTCGCGGATGGTATGGGCCAGGGCGG
The DNA here is from genome assembly GCF_054073225.1 of Teichococcus aerofrigidensis. Lineage (NCBI taxonomy): Bacteria > Pseudomonadati > Pseudomonadota > Alphaproteobacteria > Acetobacterales > Roseomonadaceae > Roseomonas > Teichococcus aerofrigidensis. The sequence continues at coordinate 1,538 of NZ_JBSXMU010000083.1, read as the reverse complement.
CCTCGGCCACCTCCCGGCCTTCCGGCCGCGTCTCCCCCGCCCAATCCCGGAAGGTGCTGCGAAAGCCGTGCGGCACCACCGCCCGGCCCTCGGCATCCCGCCATGCCGGTTCATCGCCACCGGCCTCGGTGTTCATGCGGCGGATCACCATCGCCACCGTCATGTCGGAGAGCGCCGCGCCGGCTCTGAGCGGGCTGGGGAAGATCAGGCTGGTCTTGCCTCGCCCCAGCGGTCGGACGGCTTCCAGCACCGCCAGGGCGGCCGGGGAGAGGGGAACACGGTGGCGGCGCTTGGCCTTCATCCGCTCCGCCGGGACGAGCCAGACACGCTCCTGCCAGTCGATCTCCTGCCAGCGCGCCAGCCGCACCTCGCCCGTCCTGGCGGCCGTCAGGATGGCGAAGACCAGGGCATGCACCGCAACGCCCTCCCGGCCCCGCAGCGCCGCCATGAAGGCCGGCATCTGGCGCCAGGGCAGGGAAGGGTGGTGCTCCGGCCGGCGGACCTTCCGGGGCCTGGGCAGCACCTCGGCCAGGTGGCCGCGCCAGCGGGCCGGGTTCTCCCCCTCCCGCCAGCCGCGCGCCCTGGCGAAGTCCAGCACCGCCTCGATGCGCCCCCGGACGCGGGAGGCGGTCTCCGGCGTGCGGGTCCAGATGCCGCGTAGCACCGTCAGCACATGCTCGGTGTCCACCACGGCCACGCCCAGCTCGCCCAGCACGGGATAGGCGTGGGTGGTGAGGGTGGCCGCCCACTGCGCCCGGTGCTTGGGGTTGCTCCACCCGCTCTCCCGCTCGGCCAGGAAGTCCTCGGCCACCATGCGGAAGGTCCGGGGCTGGGCGGCGGCGGCTTCCTCGGCGGCCCTGCGGGCTTCTTCCTCGGCCCTGCGGGTATCCAGGGGGTCATACCCCTCCCGCACCAGCCGGAGGGCGGTGGCGGCCTTCTGGCGCGCCTCGGCGAGAGTGACGCCGCCGCTGCGGCCATCCGGGTCGGCGCTGCCCAGGCCCATCTCCCGGTCGCGGGCGCGGAGGCGGTAGCGGAAGAGCCAGGACTTACCGCCACCGGGGGCGATCTGGAGGTAGAGGCCGCCACCGTCACCGATGCGGACCGGGCGCTTGTGGGTGCCGGGGTGCCGCGCCGTCGCCACTGCCCGCACCGTCAGTGTGTTGCTCTTGCCGGCCACCCCCGAAACCCTCCGCCATTGGGGGTAGATCGTAACCTACCCCCAACCCTACCCCCAACGAAAACGCGGCTTGGGTGATATGCGGTAACACGCGAGACGACGCTGCTAGACGGTAAGTGTTTGTTCGGAATGGAGAACGCTGCACGGAGCTAGACGGGGTGATACGCCCTGATTTGGGGTAGGGGCGGACACCCTCTCCGCCAGATATTCTCTGTAAGTTGTTGATTTGAAACGGTAATCCCGAGACTTCTAGATCTCAGCCCACATTTCAGCCCACGCGATGCTTCCGGACAGGGGTAAACAGTTGGTTCCGTTGCGAAGATTGTCGGTAGCCGCGAATAGCCACGATGGTAGCCAAATC
>NZ_JBSXMU010000082.1:0-15938 GCF_054073225.1 Teichococcus aerofrigidensis | reverse complement strand
GTCCTGCTGCGCCCCGGCGGAGTGGCGGCGGCGGCGATCGCCGCCCTGCTCGGCCCGCTGGACCGCCCGGCGGCGGGCGGCGGGGCGGAGGAGGCCCGCCCCTCCCCCGGCCTGCTGGCCTCGCATTACGCCCCGGTGCTGCCGCTGCGGCTGGAGGCGCGGACCCTTCGCCCCGGCGAGGCGCTGCTGGCCTTCGGCCCTCCCCTGCCGGGCGCCGCGCGGTGCTGGCAGCTCAGCGCGGCGGGCGACACGGTGGAGGCCGCCGCCCGGCTGTTCTCCGGCCTGCGCTGGCTGGACGACGAAGGCCGCCGGCGCGGCCTGACCGGCATCGCCGCCATGCCCATTTCCGCGGGAAGGCTCGGGGAGGCCATCAACGATCGGTTGTCCCGCGCCGCCGCACCACGACCGGAGGCTTGACGCCACGGCGGCAGGGCGGCGATATGGGCGGTGGCCACCGGAGCCGCTGGCCGCCGCGCAAGGATGCCTTTCGGGATGCAGCAGCCGATGCAACGGGCACCCCGCCTCACCGTCCCGATTGTCATCTATTCCTTCGCCCGCCCCGACTATCTCGATCGCCTCTGCGCCTCGCTCCGGGCGCAGCAGGGCGTCAGCCTCGACGAGAGCCGCATCCACCTGCTGCAGGACGGCGCCGTCTCGCCGCGCTCCCAGCTCCGCCTCGCCGCCGATGCGGCGATCGAGCAGGCCATCGCCACCTTCCGCCGGCACTTCCCCGGCGGGCAGGTGCATGCCGCGCCGGCCAATCTCGGCATCGCCATGAACCTGCAGCGCGGCGAGGCCCTGGTCTTCGAGGAGCTGGACGCCGAGATCGGCTATTTCTTCGAGGAGGATCTGGAGCTCGGCCCCTTCTACCTGGCCATGCTGGAGCATCTGGCGGCGCAGGCGGCGGCGCTGCCCCGGCTCGGCTACTTCGCGGCCTATGGCCGGCACCGCCAGGCCAGCGATGCCGATCATCCGCGCCTCGTCCAGATGGAGCACCACTGGGGCTTCGGCCTGACGCGCCGCTGCTGGCGCGCCATGCAGCCCTGGCTCGCCCCCTTCCTCGAGGTCTGGCGGCGGATCGACTATCAGGGCCGGCCGCATCTCCACCTGGCCGGCCTGTACCGCGACAAGCCGGTCGCCAGCGCCCTCTCCTCGCAGGACGTGGCCAAGACCCTGGCCTGCTCCGATCTCGGCTTCGCCCGCGTCAACACCGATGTCTGCTACGCCCGCTACATCGGCGAGCGGGGCGAATCCTTCCGCGCCGACAGCTACCGGCGCAACGGCTTCGACCGGATGGACTTCGTCACGCGCTGGCCGGAGACGCCGCCGCACCTGGAGGCGGCGGCGCTCGACCGGCTCGCCGCCGCCCGCCGCGCGCGCGACGTCGCCTATCGCGAGACGCGCTACGAGGCGCAGCTGGCCGAGATGGGGCAGCGGCTCTTCGACCCCGACCGGCCGGCGACGCGGCAGGACATCGAGGAGGTCTGGCGCGTCCTGCTCGACCGCCTGCCGGAGGACGAGGCGTATTTCGCGCGCAATGTCGGGCACCGCACGGTACGGCAGATCCGCACCACCCTGCTGCGCAGCCGCGAGGGCCGCAGCAAGACCTTCTACCTGCCGCCGGCCGACTGAGCCCCGCTTCCGGTTGCGCCTTGCCGAGGCGCGCCACCAGGACTAGCAACCCCTGTGGGGACGGCACGCGGCAGGCCCCGGATCTCAGGAGACCCTTCCGGCATGGCCGAGACCCCGCGCCCGATCACGGTGCCGATCGTCATCTTCGCCTTCGATCGCGGCCACTACCTCCGACGCTTCTGCGAGTCGCTGAAGGCGCAGCAGGGCGTCACGCTGGATGAGTCGCGCATCGTGCTGATGCAGGACGGCCCGGTCTCCCGCCGCTCCGGCGTCCGCTACGCGGAGGACGCGGCCATGGCCGAGAGCGTCGCCGCCTTCCGCGCCATCTTCCCCGGCGGGCAGGTCGTGGCCAGCACGGAGAATCTCGGCATCGCCTTCAACCTGCGCCGGGGCGAGCGCCACGCCTTCGAGACGATGCAGGCCGAGACGGCCTACTTCTTCGAGGACGATCTGGAGCTGGGCCCCTTCTACCTGCTGATGATGGAGCGGCTGCGCGAGGCCCTCGCCGGCTTCCCCGAGGTCGGCTACTTCGCGGCCTACGGCGATCACCGCGCCAGCCCCGACCCGGGGCGGGTCCAGATCGTGCCGCTGGACCATCACTGGGGCTTCGCCCTGCGGCGCGACGCCTGGCGCCGGGTGGATGCCTGGCTCAAGCCCTATTTCGACATCCTGGGCAGGACCGACTACCCCAACCGCAACCATCTCGGCGTCTTCCGCTGGCTGGAAGGCCAGCCGATGGCGATCGACAAGTCCTCGCAGGATGCCCTGAAGGCCGTGGCCTGCGCGCAGCTCGGCATCGCCCGGGTGATGACCGACATGTGCTTCGCCCGCTACATCGGCGAGAAGGGCGCCTCCTTCAGCGAGAAGCGCTTCCGCGAGCTGGGCTACGACCGGATGGAGGCGGCCACGCGCGGCGACATCCCGCTCGAGGCGCCCGGCGCGGCGCGCATCGCCGACATCCTGGCGCGGCAGCAGGCGCATTTCCGCCAGTTCCGCGAGCGCGAGTTCGACGGTTTCCTGGCGCGCTATTCCGGCCGCCACTGGGACCCCGAGCGGCCGCTGACGCGGCAGGATGTCGAGGATCTCTACCGCCTGCTGCTCGACCGCCTGCCGGAGGGCGAGCATATCTTCGAGCAGTATGTCGGCCGCCGCTCGGTGCGCAGCCTGCGCGGCATCATGTTCAACAGCCGCGAGTTCCGGGGACGCAACACGGGCGGCTGAGGCGCCGCGGCTCAGCGCAGCAGGGCCGTCAGCGCAGCAGAACGGGCAGCATCAGGTCCAGCCGGAGCCGCCCCTCCCGCGTCGCCGCCAGCCGGCCTTCCGGCGTCCAGCGCAGGTAGTCCTCCTCCAGGCAGGCGGCGAGCATCGCCGGGTCCACCGCCTCCTCCAGCGGGACGCCGGTGCGCGCCGCCAGCCGCGCCGGGTCCACCCCCTCGGAGAGGCGCAGCCCCATCAGCAGCGCCTCGCGCGCGCGGTCGGCGGGCGCCAGGATCTCGGTCGCGGTGATGCCGTGGCCGGTGGCCTCGACCCGGGCCAGCCATTCCTCCGGCGCCCGGTGCCGCCGCGCCGCCACCAGCCCTTCGCCCAGGTCCAGCCGCTGGTGCGCCCCGGCGCCGATGCCGATCGTGTCGCCATAGCGCCAGTAGGCGAGGTTGTGCCGGCTCTCCGCGCCCGGCCGCGCGTAGTTCGAGACCTCGTAGGGCAGCAGGCCGTAGCGCGCCGCCTCCTCGGCCGTGGCGGAGTAGAGCGCGGCGGCCTCGTCGCCTTCCGGCAGGACGAAGGCGCCGCGCGCATGCTCCGTCGCGAAGCGGGTGCCGGGCTCGATGGTGAGCTGATAGAGCGAGAGATGGTCGGCGGCGAGATCGAGCGCCCGGCGCAGCTCGGCCCGCCAGTCCGCCTCCCGCTGCCCCGGCCGGGCATAGATCAGGTCGAAGGAGAGGCGCGGGAAGAGGCCACGCGCCGCCTCCAGCGCGGCGATGGCCTGGGCCGCGTCGTGCCTGCGGCCGAGGAAGCGTAGCGCCGCCTCCTCCAGCGACTGCACGCCGAGGCTGGCGCGGTTCACCCCGGCGGCGCGGATCTCGGCCAGGCGCGAGATCTCGACGCTGGTCGGGTTGGCCTCCAGCGTGATCTCGATGTCGGGCAGCGGGTCGAAGAGGCGAAGCGCATCCTCGATGACGGCCGCGACGACGCCGGGCGGCATCAGGCTGGGCGTGCCACCACCGAAGAAGATCGAGGCCAGCTTCCGCCGCCCCACCTGCCCCGCCTCATAGGCCAGCTCCCGCCGCAGCGCGGCGCCGAAGCGCGCGGCGTCGACACGCTCGCGGACATGGCTGTTGAAGTCGCAATAGGGGCACTTGGCGGCGCAGAAGGGCCAGTGGACATAGAGCGCGAGGGGTTCGGACATGCTGGCGGCGATATGGCGCCGACGATGGCCGGAGGGAAGCGCGGCCGCGCGCCGGCCTGCCATCCGCGGGCGGAAGGACATCCGGCCCCTTCCTCTCGCCGCGCTTCCGGTGCGACTGTCGGGGTGTCCGGCCTTCCGTGACCCGGAACCGGACCCGCAGGAGAGAGCCGATGCCCGACCCGATCTCCGCGCCGCCCGCCGGACTGCGCCGCGCGACCCCGGCCGAGGCCGACGCCGTCCGTGACCTGACCCGGGCCGCCTATGCACGCTGGGTGCCGGTCATGGGGCGCGCGCCCCCGGCGCCGGCGGGCGCGTTGCGGCCCGGGGGGGGGGGGGCGGCCCCGCCCCCCCCCCCCGCCCCCCCCCACGGCCGATTACGACCGGGCGGTGCGGGAGCACCGCATCGACGTCGTGGAGCGCGACGGCCGGATGGTGGCGCTGATCGAGCTACGGCCCGAGGCCGACCACCTGTTGATCGTCAATGTCGCCGTCGCGCCGGACTGCCAGGGCCGGGGCCTCGGCCGCGCCCTGCTCGCCCATGCGGAGGCGGTGGCGCGCGGGCTCGGCCTGGCGGAGCTGCGGCTCTACACCAACAGCCGCTTCCTCGAGAACCTGCGGCTCTACGCGTGGCTGGGCTATGCGGTGACGCATGAGGAGAGCCTGCCGCCCCTCGGCGTCGTCATCCATATGCACCGGCGCCTGGACTGAGGCGGCGGGCCCGAGGGGCGGACCCGGCGGCGCGTCAGCGCCGGCCCAGGGCCAGATGGACGCCGAAGCCGATGAAGACGCCCCCGGTCAGCCGGTCCATCCAGCGCAGCACGGCGGGACGGCGCAGCAGGCGCCCGAGGGGCTGGCTGGCCAGGATCAGGGCGGCGCACCAGGCGATGCCCATCGCCACGTGCAGGACGGCGAGCAGGAAGGTCCAGGGCGCGGCGGGCAGGCCGGCGGGGACGAACTGCGGCAGGAAGGAGATGTAGAAGACGCCGATCTTGGGGTTCAGCAGATTGCTCAGCAGCCCCCTGGCGAACCAGCCGAGGCGGAGCCCGGTGGCCGCCGGCTCCACCGCGAAGCGCTCGCGCGGCCGCCAGAGCAGGCGCAGGCCGAGCCAGCAGAGATAGGCAGCGCCGGCCCATCGCAGCGCCTCGAAGGCGAGCTGCGAGGCGGCCAGCAGCGCCCCCAGGCCGAGCGCCACCGCCGCGCCCCAGAGCAGGCAGCCGAGGTTGATGCCGAAGGCCGCCCGGGCCGCCTGCCGCGCGCCCTCGGCGGTCGCGGTCCGCAACACCAGCGCGGTGTCGAGCCCCGGCGTCACCGTCAGCAGCCCGGCGGCGAGCAGGAAGGCGAGCAGGGATTGCGTGATGGTCATGCGTTGCTCCGCCCGGCACAGGGCACCCAACCCGGCCGGGGCGGAGCCTAGCGCGGCGCCGCCCGCGGCGGAATCGCCGGGAAGCGATGCCTGATGCGGCCTGACGGCAGGCCGGTCTGGTCCGGGGGCGGCGGAATTCTCCGCAACGTCATGTCGCCGCGACCGGATTGGCTTGACCCGGCGAGGCCGCATCCGCAACTCTGCCTGCAGCATGACGCGCCCTGGATCGCCGCTCGAATCCGCGGTCTCGGGGGGTGAAGCCGCTTGACCCGCGGCCACGCGCCCCGCACATCCGCCCAGTTCGCCGCCCCGGACCGGGGTGGCCCTGGCCGGCCTGTGCCGCCGGGCACCGCCCTCCCCCCGATGTCCAGGGTGCTTCACGTCATGACCACCTCGCCCACCGCCCCGCGCAAGCGGCTCTTCATCCGCACCTGGGGCTGCCAGATGAACGTCTATGACAGCGCCCGCATGGCGGATGTCCTGGCGCCGCTGGGCTATGGCCCGGCCGAGACGCCGGAGGAGGCCGACATGGTCATCCTCAACACCTGCCATATCCGCGAGAAGGCGGCGGAGAAGGTGTTCTCGGACCTCGGCCGGCTGCGCCTGCTGAAGGCCGGGAAGGAAGCGGCGGGGCAGAAGATGGTGCTGGCGGTCGCCGGCTGCGTGGCCCAGGCCGAGGGCGCCGAGATCACCGCCCGCGCCCCCTGGGTCGATATTGTGCTGGGGCCGCAGACCTATCACCGCCTGCCGGAGATGGTGGCCCGCGCCAGCCGCGCGGCGGGCGCGCAGATCGACACCGATTTCCCGGTGGAACAGAAATTCGACCTGCTGCCCGAGGTGAACGCCAGCCAGGGCCCGATCGCCTTCCTGACCATCCAGGAGGGCTGCGACAAGTTCTGTTCCTTCTGCGTGGTGCCCTACACGCGCGGTGCCGAGTTCTCCCGCCCCGTCGCCGCCATCCTGGCCGAGGCGCGGCGGCTGGTCGCCGGCGGCGCGCGGGAGATCGCGCTGCTCGGGCAGAACGTGAACGCCTGGCATGGCGAGGCGCCGGACGGCTCGGCCTGGACGCTGTCGCGCCTGCTGTACGCGCTGGCGGAGATCGATGGGCTGGCGCGGCTGCGCTACACCACCAGCCACCCGCGCGACATGGACGATGCGCTGATCGCGGCGCATGGCCGCATCCCGCAGCTGATGCCCTTCCTGCACCTGCCGGTGCAGAGCGGCTCGGACAGGGTGCTCCAGGCGATGAACCGCCAGCACAAGGCCGAGCTGTTCCTCCGCATCGCCGACCGGCTGCGCGAGGCGCGGCCCGACATGGCGCTCTCCTCCGACTTCATCGTCGGCCATCCGGGCGAGACGGATGCCGACCACGCGGCGACCATGGCGCTGGTGGAGAAGGTCGGCTTCGCCCTGGCCTATTCCTTCAAGTATTCGCCGCGTCCCGGCACCCCCGCCGCCGGCCAGCCCCTCCAGGTGGCCGAGACGGTGAAGGATGCGCGGCTGCAGGAATTGCAGGCGCTGCTGCGGCGCCAGCAGGATGATTTCAACCGCGCCTGCGTCGGGCGGGAGTGCGAGATCCTGTTCACCGGGCCGGGGCGGCATCCCGGCCAGATGGTGGGCCGCACCCCCTGGCTGCAGCCGGTGCATGTGACCGGCCCGGCCCGCCTGGCCGGCAGCCTGGCCCGGGCGCGCATCGCCGCCGCGCACCCGAATTCCCTCTCCGCCCTGCTTCTCGAAGAGAAGGAGCTTGCCTGCGCTTGAGCAACACCGCCCCCATCGCGCTCCGCGCCAATCCCCGCGCCCTGGACCGGCCCCTGATGGCTGACACCGTCTCCGCCGCCCGCTCCGTCACCCTGCAGTTCGACGACAACGCGCTGCTGCCGCTGCTCTATGGCGAGCATGACCGGCACCTGGCGCGGATCGAGCAGCGGCTGGGCGTGCGGCTGGCCAGCCGGGGCAACCGCCTGTCCATCATCGGCGCGCCCGAGGGCAGCCATGTGGCGGAGCTGGCGCTGCGCAGCCTGTGGCGGCAGCTGGAGCGGGGCGAGACGGTGGGCATGGCCGAGCTGGAGGCGGCGCTGCGGCTGGCGGAAGGCCAGCCCGCCGCGCCCGAGGGCGGCGCCGAGCCGCGCCTGCCGCTGGCCGACCTGCCGGCGATCCGCACCCGCAAGGGCGCCATTGCGCCGCGCAGCCACGCCCAGGCGGCCTATATCGAGCAGCTGGCGCGGCGCGACATGGTCTTCGGCATCGGCCCGGCCGGCACCGGCAAGACCTACCTCGCCGTGGCCCAGGGCGTGGCCCTGCTGCAGGCCGGGCGGGTCGACCGCATCGTGCTCTCGCGCCCGGCGGTGGAGGCCGGCGAGCGGCTCGGCTTCCTGCCCGGCGACATGAAGGAGAAGGTCGATCCCTATCTCCGCCCGCTCTACGACGCGCTGCACGACATGATGCCGGCCGACCAGGTGCAGCGGCGCATCGTCTCCGGCGAGATCGAGATCGCGCCGCTCGCCTTCATGCGCGGCCGCACGCTGGCGCATTGCTACGCCATCCTGGACGAGGCGCAGAACACCACCCCGGCGCAGATCAAGATGTTCCTCACCCGCATGGGCGAAGGCACCCGGATGGTCGTCACCGGCGATCCCTCCCAGGTGGACCTGCCGCCGGGGCAGCGGTCGGGGCTGGTGGAGGCGCTCTCCATCCTCGACGGGGTGGAGGGCATCGGCGTCAGCCGCTTCCGCGAGCAGGACGTGGTGCGACATCCGCTGGTGGCGCGCATCGTCGCCGCGTATAACCGTGCCGATCAATCGGCCGGTGGCCTCGCCAGACAGGGCGGGCCGGACGGCGCCGGGGCGGGACTGGCCCGCCGCGGCAGGAAGGAGAGTGATGGAACCGGGAAGTAGTGCGCCCGGCCACCGAGGGGTGGCTGGGCTTTCGGAGCCGGAGGTCGTCGTTGTCATCGATGCCCCGGCATGGCGCGCGGCGGTGCCGCGGGCCGAGGAACTGGCGCGCCGTGCCGCTGAAGCCGCCTGGGCCGAGATGGCCGGCGACGGCTTCGACCTGCGGGAGGCCCCGCCGGGCGCTCCGGCCGGGGCGATGACCGTGCTGCTGACCGACGATCGCTCGGTGAAGCGGCTGAACGGGCGGCATCGCGGCAAGGTCAAGCCGACCAACGTGCTCTCCTTCCCGGGAGAAGGCTTCGGCCATCTGGGCGACATCGCCCTCGCCCTCGGCGTGGTGCGGCGCGAGGCGCGTGGCGCCCGGCGCCGCGTGGCCGCGCATCTGGCGCACCTGGTGGCGCATGGCACGCTGCATCTGGGCGGCCATGACCACATCGCCGCCGGCGAGGCCCGCCGCATGGAGCGCGCCGAGGCCCGCATCATGCGCCGCCTCAACATGCCCAACCCCTGGCGGGGCGTGACATGAGCGAGACGCGCGAGACCCGCGAGGGCATCCTCTGGAGGCTGCAGGGCCTGCTGCGCCGCCGCGCCGCCGAGAGCGTGCGCGATCAGGTGGAGGCCCTGGTCGAGGGCCGGGACCACAACGAGCACCACGAGCATGACGGCCCGCCACGCCCCGAGCTGGACGCGCAGGAGCGCGCCATGCTGGCCAATGTGCTCAAGCTGCGCGGCAAGACGGCGGCCGATGTCATGGTGCCGCGCGCCGATATCGTCGCCATGTCCGAGGACCTGACGCTGGAGCAGGCCATCCGGCTGATCCAGCGCGAGGGCCACAGCCGCTTCCCGGTCTACCGCGAGCAGCTCGACGAGATCGTCGGCATGGTCCACATCAAGGACGTCTTCGCCAGCGTCGGGCGCGAGGCGCCCTTCAGCATGGCCGCGGTGATCCGCAAGCCGCTCTTCGTCGTGCCCTCCATTCCGGTGCTGGACCTGCTGCTGCAGATGCGCCAGGCGCGCATGCATCTGGCGCTGGTGGTGGACGAGTATGGCGGCATCGACGGGCTGGTGACCATCGAGGACCTGGTCGAGACCATCACCGGCGACATCTCGGACGAGCACGACGAGGACGCCCCGCCGCAGATCGTCGAGCGCCCCGACGGGTTGATCGACCTCGATGCCCGGACCCCGATCGAGACCTTCGAGGGCCGGATCGGCCCGGTGCTGACCGAGGACGAGCGGGAGCAGGATATCGACACGGTGGGCGGCCTGGTCTTCACCCTGGCCGGGCGCGTGCCGGCCCGGGGCGAGCTGGTCTCGCATTCCTCCGGGCTCGAGTTCCGCGTGCTGGACGCCGATCCGCGCCGCATTCGCCGCCTGCGGGTGCGACGCCCGGGGGTGAACGCGGCCACCCAGAAGGCCGCCGCGGAATAGCCGCGCGGCCGGGGGGGGGCCGCCCCCCCCCCCCCCCCGGGGGGGGGCCCCCCCCCCCCCCCCCCCCCCCCGCGGCGGGGGGGGGGGGCCCCCCCCGCCCCTCCCCCTGGCCCCGGCCGTGGGCCTCCGGCAATTCCGCCCGCGCGCCATCCGCGCTAAGCCGGCGCCTCCCGCGATGTCGAGGGATAGCCGTCGCCTTGTCCTCCCTGCTCCTGCGCCGCCCCTTGCTCGCCGCCTTCGGGCTCGGCCTCCTCTCGGCCCTGGCCCTGCCGCCGCTGTACCTCGTGCCGGTGCTGCTGCTGGCCATTCCCGGCCTGCTGCGCCTGCTGGACGCGGCACCGGACTGGAAGCGCGCCGCCCTGACCGGCCTGGCCTGGGGCTGGGGGCATCACCTCCTGGGCCTCTACTGGATCAGCCACGCCCTGCTGACCGATCCCTGGCGCTGGGGCTGGCTGGTGCCGATCGCCGTGCCGGGGCTGGCCCTGCCGCTGGCCGCCTATGTCGCGGTGGCCTGCCTGCTGGCCTGGTGGGCCCGGCCGGGCTGGCGGCGCTGGCTGGCCCTGGCCGGCGCCTGGGTGGCGATGGAGATCCTGCGCGGCCACCTCCTCACCGGCTTTCCCTGGAACCTCCTCGGCACGGTCTGGGCCTTCCATGCCCTGCCGCTGCAATCCGCCGCCTGGATCGGCGTGCACGGCCTGTCCCTGCTGACGCTGCTGCTGGCGGGCCTGCCGCGATTCGGCCGGCGCGGCTGGGCGGCGGGCGCCCTGGCCCTGGCGGCGCTCGGCCTGTTCGGCGGGCTGCGCCTGACCCAGCCGGAGCCGGCGCCGCCGGGGGTCAATCTTCTGCTGGTCCAGGGCAATGTCGCGCAGGAGGCGAAGTGGCGCGAGGATCAGAGGTGGCCGATCTTTCGTCGCTACCTGGAGTTGAGTCAATCAGGAGCCGCTCATGCCCCGGCGGAGGTGCCGCTGGTGGTCATCTGGCCCGAGACCGCCAGCCCCTTCCTGCTGCCGAACGATCCCGCCGCCCGCGACTACGCCAGCCGCGTGCTGCCCCCCGGCGCGGTGCTGCTGGCCGGATCGGTGCGCGCCGAATGGGGGGCGGACCAGCGGGCGGAGCGCGTGTTCAACAGCCTCTCCGCCATCGCGCCGGACGGGCGGCTGCTTGCCGTCTACGACAAGGCGCATCTCGTGCCCTTCGGCGAGTACATGCCGCTACGCGGGCTGATCCCGATTCGCGTGGTGCAGGGCGGGCTGGATTTCTCCGCCGGCCCCGGCCCGGTGGCGCTGGCCCCGGCCGGCCTGCCGCCATTCAGCCCGTTGATCTGCTACGAGGTGATCTTCCCCGGCGCGGTGGCGCCCGCGTCGCGCCCGGCCTGGCTGCTCAACATCACCAATGATGCCTGGTTCGGCGTCTCCGCCGGCCCCTACCAGCATCTGGCGGCGGCGCGGCTCCGCGCGGTGGAGGAAGGGCTGCCGCTGGTGCGGGTGGCGCCGACCGGCGTTTCCGCGGTCTTCGACGCCTCGGGCCGGGTGACGGCACGGATCGGGCTGGGCGAGGAGGGCAGCGTCCTGGCGTCCCTGCCGGGCGCCCGGCCTGCCACCCCATTTGCACGTTTCGGTGATATTTTTGCAATCCTTTTCGCGGCACTGGCGTTTGGAGTTGCGAAACTGCCATCCGGCACACCGAAACAAGGGTTTGGTGACCGGATTCGTATCATAATTGAGAATTCTCGAAAGAGTTGACAAAAAGCTACCCGATCCTTAGATCCTACAACAGAGCAAGGCGATGGTCATGCAGGGAGCTGGCGGGTGGAACCCCGCCCGGATCCGCAGCAGACCTAGCGGTCTGTGGCAACTGGCGGAGGTTTCAGCATGGCGAGCGGCGAAGTTCAGGAGCGCACTGAGCGGGAACACCGGCCGAGCCCGATCGACGTGCATGTCGGAACCCGTGTCCGGCTGCGCCGTACCCTGATGGGGATGAGCCAGGAGAAGCTGGGCGAGGCGCTCGGCCTGACCTTCCAGCAGGTCCAGAAGTACGAGCGCGGCGTCAACCGGATCGGCGCCAGCCGCCTGTTCGACCTGGCGCGGGTGCTCGATGTGCCGATCGGCTTCTTCTTCGACGACATGCCCGACGCCATGGGCGGCAACGGCGCCCTGCGCTCGCGCATGGGCGGCTTCGCCGAGAGCCAGGAAGGCTTCGAGGATGACACCCTCCACAAGAGGGAGACGCTGGAGCTGGTCCGCGCCTATTACCGGATCACCGAGCCGGCCGTCCGCAAGCGCGTCTTCGACCTGATCAAGAGCCTCGCGCCCACCGACGTCTGACGGCGCGGGGCATGCCGGGGTAAGGCAGGCGGGAAGCCGGCCCTACCTCATCGGGATCGCCAGCGGAGTGGCCGGGCGATTCTGCCGCAACTGTGCCGCTCCCTCGCCCACAACACGTTCGACCGCCGCGCTCAACACCTTGCGGTTGGGGAACTCCTTCGGATCGACCGGCGGGTGCAGCAGCACCGTGACCTGCGCCGGCGGGCGATGCACCAGCCGCCAGAAGTGGCTGCCGATCTCCATGTCGCCATACCAGGCGTAATCCGGCCGGTCGCGCCGGCCCGCGGGCAGGCCGCCGACCCGGTCATAGACCACCGAGACCGGCTGCACGCGCGTCGCCGCATCCGCCACCGCCAGGAAGGAGGACCGGAACGGCAGCACGCGGGTGCCGTCGTTGCTGGTGCCCTCGGGGAAGAGGATCAGGCTGCCGCCTTCCCGCAGGCGGTCGCGCATCGCCCGGGCCTCGTCGCCCGTGCGGCCACGGCTGCGGCTGACGAAGACCGTTCGGCCCAGCCGGGCCACGGTCCGGACCACTGGCCATTCGCCGACCTCCGCCTTGGAGACGAAGGCCGCCTCCAGCGTGGCGCCCAGCACCGGGATGTCCAGCCACGAGGAATGGTTCGACAGGAAGAGCGTCGGGTGATCCGGCGCCGGCGCGCCGACCACGCGCAGCCGCAGGCCGATCAGCCGGCAGGCGACCCGGTGGTAAAACCGGGCGAAGCGCCGCTTGCCACCCCCCGGCAGCCGCACCAGCACGCTCTGCACCGGGATGCAGGCCAGGGTCCAGAGCACGACCGAGGCGGTGCGCCGGATGGCGCGCAACCGCCCCCCGGGCTGTGCCGGCTGCTCCCAGAGCGAGGCGGCCCCTTCCGGCAGGGCGGCCTTGCGCGGCATGTCCCCGCGGCGCCGCGCGGCGCGGCTGTCCTGGCCATCGGGCATCGGCGGCATCCTTCCTTCCGGCCTGATGCCAGCCTCAGTCCCTGCCGCCCAGCTGCAGCTCGTAGTGGCGGGAATACTTCCGGGTCACCAGATCGGTCTTGACCACGACGCAGACATCGGTGGTGTTGAACTGATCGTCGATCACCGCCCCGTCGCCGACGAACCCGCCCAACCGCAGATAGCCCTTCACCAGCGGCGGCAGATCGGCCAGCGCGGCACGCGGATCGACGCGCGCGGCCTCCATCAGATCCATGGCGACATAGCGCTCGGCGAGGGCGCGCGGCCGTATCTCCGGCGGCGCCAGGTGGTTGCGGTAGAGGTAGGTGAGCTGCATCGCCAGGGCGTTGAGGTCGGTGCCGCGCAAACTGGCGCAACCGAACATCAGCTCCACCCGGTGCTTGGCGACATAGGCGGCGATGCCGGACCAGAGCAGCTGCATCGCGGCCTTGCTGCGATAGGCGGTGTCGACGCAGGAGCGGCCCAGCTCCAGCACCCGCTCGCAGGTGTCCAGCAGCGGGCCCAGATCGTATTCCGAGGCCGAGTAGAAGCCGCCCGCGCGCTCCGCGGCCTGCCGGCGGATCAGGCGATAGGTGCCCACCACCGCCGCGGCGTCCTCGCCCAGGTTGTGGTCCAGCACCAGCAGATGGTCGGCCACGGCATCGAAGGCATCGCTGTCCCGCCGGGCGGCAGCGGCGGCGGCATCGGGCTGGGCGCCCATCTCCTCGTAGAAGACGCGGTAGCGGAGCGCCTGGGCCGCGTCGATCTCGGCCGCCGTGGTCGCGATCCGGACGCCGAGATTGCCGCTGCGCAGTTCCCCGAAGCCGGCCTCCGCAGCGATCATGCATCCTCTCCGGCGCGGCGGCGCCCGGAGCGGCGCGCCGTCGTGGCCCCGGCCGCGCCCTTCGCCTCGGGCGCGCGGCGGCCGAAGAGTTCCAGCCGGTGGCCGATCAGGCTGAAGCCGAGGCGCGCGGCGATGGCCTCGGCCAGGGCCTCGTGCTGCGCGTCGGAGAACTCGATGACCTTGCCGGAATCGATGTCGATCAGGTGGTAGTGGTGGCCATGATCGGTCGGCTCGTAGCGGGCGCGGCCGCCGCCGAAGTCATGCCGCTCCAGGATGCCCTTCTCCTCCAGCAGCCGCACGGTGCGATAGACCGTGGCGATGGAGACGCGCGAATCGAGGGCCAGGGCGCGGCGGTAGAGTTCCTCGACATCCGGATGGTCGAGCGATTCCGAGAGCACGCGCGCGATCAGCCGGCGCTGCCCCGTCATCTTCAGGCCGCGCTCGACACACAGCCGCTCGATGCGCAGAGGATCGGGCTTGGTGGCCGCGGCGGTCTGGGGCGTATCGGTGCGCGTGTCCATGGGGATGGTCGGAAGCTCTCCTGTGCCGGGCGGCGAAGGTCCGCCTCTCCGTCCTCCGGCTTGTATGACACGATGGCGGGGGCCGCCAAGCCGGGCCCGTCCCGGCGCCACCGGTGGCCCTGTGGACCATCACCATGCCCGCGCCACGAGTCACCGCGACCGCCGACGCGGCTGCCATGCCACTATCGCCCCGGCAAGGCAAGGCGCCAGCGAAAACCTGCCCTGCGCGCCCCTCCGCCGCTGGCGCCGAAGGGTGGGAAACCTCAGCCCGCCGCGCCGCGCCGCGGGCGGGTGGTGCGCGGCTTGGTGCCGAGGCCGATCTTCTTGGCCAGGGAGGAGCGGTGGCGGGCGTAGTTCGGCGCCACCATCGGGTAATCCGGCGGCAGGCCCCAGCGTTCGCGATACTGCTCCGGCGTCATGTCATAGGCGGTCTTGAGATGACGCTTCAGCATCTTGAGCTTCTTGCCGTCCTCGAGACAGACAAGATACTCGTCCGTGACGGACTTCTTCACCGGCACGGCGGGCTGCGGCCGCTCGACCGGGGCCGGCGCGACGATCGGCGCGGCGCCAAGTCCGTGCAGCGTGCGATGGACCTGCTCGATCAGTAAAGGCACCTCGGCCAGCGGCACGGGATTGTTGGAAACATGCGCAGCGACGATCTGGGCCGTTAGTCCGAGCAATTCCCGGGCGCCCTGTTCTTCAGACATCCCTCAGCCTTTATGCAGAAATGTGAACACAGCCTAGACGCCGCCAACGTCATGACTTGAGTCAAGATATCGGCAGGTTAAGGTGTTTCGCAACGCCCAATCGGCAAAAATCGAAGACGATGAAGAGCATGTCCCAGGACCACACGCCGCAAGAATTACAGCATGACCAATCCATCGATATCACAACCGAAACTTGCCCGATGACCTTCGTTCGCACGCGGTTGGCGCTGGACCGGCTGGCGCCCGGTGGAATTCTGCTGGTCAAGCTCCGGGGCGAGGAGCCGCGCGCCAATATCCCGCGCACCGCCGCCGAGCAGGGCCATGCCGTGCTCGACGCCACCGAGCAGTCGGATGGCAGCCTCTGGCTCAGGCTCCGCAAAGGCGGCGGCTGAGCACCAGGGCGTCCTCGCCATCGGCATAGTAACGCGGCCGCAGCCCGGCCTGGGTGAAGCCGGCGCCCTCATAGAGGCCCCGTGCCGCGGTGTTGCCGACAGCGACCTCCAGGAAAAGGCGCGCGGCGCCACGCCCGGCCGCCTGGCGCGACGCCGCCTGCAGCAGCCGCCGCGCCACTCCCCGGCGACGCGCCGCCGGCACCACCGCCAGCGTCAGGATCTCCGCCTCGTCCGCCGCCACCCGGGCGATGATGAAGCCCTCCTCCGGGCAGAGCAGGGCGAAGGCGCCCGGCATCTCCAGCATCAGGCACAGCGCCTCGGCGCCCCAGCGCTCCGCCGGCGGGAAGGCGGCGGCGTGCAGCGGGGCCAGCGCCGCCGCCGCCTCGGCCCCCACCCCAACCGGCCCGGGCGCCGCCTCAGCCATGCGGCCCCCGCACCGCGGGAGGTTCGACATAAAGCGGCAGGGCCGGCCGGAGCGGCAGGCCCGAGA
>NZ_JBSXMU010000081.1:0-16426 GCF_054073225.1 Teichococcus aerofrigidensis | reverse complement strand
CCCCCCCCCCCCCCCCCCCCCCCCCCCCCGCCCGCCCCCCCCCGCGGCGTTTTGGGCACCCGATCGGGCCCGACCCGCAGAAGGAGACGACCCGCATGGGTGGCCTGTTCCGAGCCCCGAAGCCGGTGGTGGTCACCGCGGCCCAGACGGTGGCGACCCCGACGAACGCCACGCCCGATTCCGAGGCGGCGGCGCAGACCGCGCGGCTGGAGAGCCGGGAACGCTCCCGCCGCGGCCTGCCCGGCACCATCGCCACCTCCGCCCGCGGCGTGCTGGACGCCGCGCCGAGCGGCCTGGCCGGCTCGCGCAAGACCCTGCTCGGAGAATGAGCCGCATGACCCCCGAAACCGTCCTGGCGCGGCAGGCGGCGGCGCTCGACCGCCGCCGCCCCTGGGAGAGCCTCTGGCAGAACTGCTACGACCATGTCCTCTCCGGCACGCCCGGCAGCGGCGGCCCCGCCCTCTACGACGCCACGGCGGCGGACGCGGCGGAGCAACTGGCCTCCAGCCTGATGGCAGAGCTGACCCCGCCCTGGTCGCGCTGGTTCGGCCTGGCGCCGTCACGCGCCCTGGCCGAAGGGCCCGATGCGCTGGCCGCCGCCGAGGCGCTGGAGGCCGCGGCCGAGACGCTGCAGGGCCACCTCGACCGCTCCAACTTCGCGCTCGAGATGCATCAGGCGCTGCTCGACGTCGTGGTCGCCGGAACCGGCGTGCTGCTGGTCGAGGAGGCGCCCCCGGGCGAGGCCTCCGCCCTGCGCTTCACCGCCGTGCCGCTGCGCGAGGCGGTGCTGGAGGAGGGGCAGGGGGGCCGGCTGGACACGGTCTTCCGCGCCGTCTCCCTCGATGCCGCGGCGATCGCGGCGCGCTACCCGGGCGCCCCCCTGCCACCGGCGCTGACCGCCGCGGGGGACGGGCCGGCGCGGGCGTACCGCGTGGTCGAGGCGGTCTGGCCGGAGCGGACCGGCAGCGGCTTCCTTGCTGTGCTGGACCTCGACGGCGCCGCCCTGCCGCTCGCCGCCGGTCGCTTCCTGGACAGCCCCTTCATCGCCTTCCGCTGGATGAAGGCGCCGGGCGAGAGCTACGGCCGCGGCCCGGTGATGAAGGCGCTGCCCGATATCCGCACCGCCAACAAGGTGGTGGAGCTGGTGCTGAAGAACGCCTCCATCGCCGCCACCGGCATCTGGCAGGCGGAGGATGACGGCGTGCTGAACCCGGCCACGGTGCGGCTGGTGCCGGGCGCCATCATTCCCAAGGCGCCGGGCTCCTCCGGGCTGACGCCGCTCGCCGCGCCGGGCAATTTCGATGTCTCGCAACTGGTGCTGGACGATCTTCGCGCCCGCATCCGGTCCGCCCTCCTGGCCGACCGGCTGACGGCGCCGAGGGGCGCGCAGATGACGGCGACCGAGGTGCTGGAGCGCAGCGCCGAGACGGCCCGCCTGCTGGGCGCCACCTACGGGCGGCTGCAGGCCGAGCTGCTGACGCCGCTCGTCGCCCGCTGCCTGAGCATCCTGCGGCGGCGCGGCGAGGTGCCGCCGCTGCTGCTGGACGGGCGGGAGGTGCGCCTGACCTACCAGTCACCGCTCGCCCGCGTGCAGGGCCGCGCCGACGCGGCCAACACGCTGCTCTTCCTGCAGGCCGCCGCGCAGCTCGGCCCGCAGGCGGTGGCGCAGCTGGACATCCCGGCCGCCACCCGCCACCTGGCCCGCGTGCTCGCCGCGCCGGCCGGAATCCTGAACCCCGTCGAGGAATGACAGAGCGCATGTCCGAGAATCTGCTGGAAGCCGCGCTGGAGGGTGAGGACGCCTCCCACCCGGAGGGGATCCCAGAGGGGATCCCGGAGAAGTTCCGGGACGCCGAGACCGGCAAGCTGCGCGTCGATGCGCTGCTGAAGTCCTATCTGGAGCTGGAGAAGCGGCTGTCGCAGCGCTTCGCCCCGCCCGGTCCCGAGGCGCCGGAGGAGGAGCGGGCGCGGTTCCGCCGTGCCCTCGGCGTGCCCGACAGCCCCGAGGACTACAGCATCGAGCCGAAGCACGCGGCCTGCGGGCCGGATGCGGGGGTGAACCGCCGCCTGCACGAGGCCGGCTTCACCTGCCAGCAGGTGCAGCTGGTCTATGACCTGGCGGCCGAGCGCCTGCTGCCGCTGATCGCCGAGGCGGCGGCGGATTACGAGGCGCAGAAGCAGATGGCGAAGCTGGCGCAGGACTTCGGCGGCGAGGAGCAGTTCCGCCGGATCGCGCCGCAGATCGCCGCCTGGGGCCGCGCCAACCTGGCGCCGCCGGTCTACGAGGCGCTCTCCACCACCGCCGAGGGCGTGCTGGCCCTGCACCGCATGATGGAGAAGGGCGAGCCCAGCCTGGCGCGCGGCGCCGCCGCCACCGAGGCGATGGACGAGAAGGCGTTGCGCGAGATGATGCGCGACCCGCGCTACTGGCGCTCGCGCGAGCCTGAATACGTCAAGCGCGTGACGGACGGCTTCCGGCGCCTCTTCGGCCAGGGCTGAGCGCCCGCGCCTTCCCCGAGATTCCGCCGGTGCGGAACCCGTCGCCCGCAGGGCGCCGGGCGCATCGGCGTGCCCGCCGCGCCGGCCCCCTGACCGGCCAACCGACGCGCGCGGGCGGCTGCCCCCGAACCCAGATTCCCTCCTGAAGGATATCGGCATGTCCGCTTCCATCGACCAGGTCTTCGCGAAGCAGTTCCAGTCCGAGGTGCACGCCGCGTATCAGCGGCAGGGCAGCAAGCTGCGCCCGACCGTGCGCAGCAAGACCGACATTCGCGGCGCCTCGACCATCTTCCCGATCGTCGGCCGCGGCACGGCGGCGGCGAAGGCGCGCAACGGCGCCGTGCCGGTGATGAACCTGGCGCATTCCAACGTCGAGTGCTTCCTGCAGGACTACTATGCCGGCGAGTGGATCGACCGCCTCGACGAGCTGAAGACGAATGTGGATGAGCGCCAGGTCGTCGCCAATGCCGGCGCCTACGCGCTCGGCCGCAAGACCGACGAGCTGATCATCGCCGCCCTCGACACCGCGACGCAGGAAGCCGTGGGCACCGCGCCGGGCACCGGGGACACCGACGGCCTGACCAAGGCCAAGGTGCTGATGGCCTTCGAGATGCTGGGCGCGGCCGACGTGCCGGATGACGGCAACCGCTTCGCCATCGTCGGCTGGAAGCAGTGGAGCCAGCTGCTGCAGATCGAGGAGTTCGCCAATGCCAACTATGTCGGCGACGACGAGCTGCCCTGGAAGGGCACGCAGGTGAAGCGCTGGCTCGGCGCCACCTGGATGCCGCATTCCGGCCTGACCAGGAGCGGCAGCCTCCGCTTCTGCTACTTCTACCACAAGACGGCGGTCGGTCACGCCGTGGCCCAGGACATCGCCACGGACATCACCTGGCATGGCGATCATGCCGCGTACTTTGTCAACAACATGATGAGCCAGGGGTCGGTGCTGATCGACCAGGCCGGCGTCGTGCGGATGCGCGCCGCCGAGTAAGCACCGCCGAGTAAGCACCGCGGGCCGGGGAGGCGGATGCCGCCCCGGCCATCACCGCACCCCCGCCCCACCAGGAGGTTTCGACCGATGGCGCTCTCCGCCCTCGTCCTCTGCTCGCGCGCGCTGCTCAAGATCGGCGCGCAGCCCATCGCCTCGCTCGACGAGGGCACCGCCGAGGCGGAGGTTGCGGCCAACCTCTATCCAGCGGCGCGGGACACGCTGCTCTCGGCCTATCCCTGGTCCTTCGCGACCGGGCAGATGGAACTGCCGCGCCTGCTCGCCACGCCGCACGCCGACTTCGCCTTCGCCTACCAGCTCCCGGCCGACTTCCTGCGCGTGCTTTCGGCCGGCGGGGAGGGGCGGGGCAGCGGCCTGGTCTACCGGCTGCACGAGAGCCGCCTGCACACCGACGCGCCGCGCGTCACCTTGACCTACCTGTTCCGGCCGTCGGAATCCGAGTTCCCGCCGTTCTTCGCCGCCGCGCTGGTCACGCGGCTGGCGGCGGAGTTCTGCATTCCGCTGACCGAGAGCACCTCGCGCGCCGAACTTCTGAACCGCCTGGCCGAGAGCGAGTTCCGCAACGCGCGCCTGACCGACAGCCAGCAGCACACCGCGCGCGCGCTGGAGCACTTCCCCCTGATCGCGGCGCGGGGGTGACATCATGGCCGGCGGCCGCAACACCAAGACCAGCTTCACCGCGGGCGAGCTCGGCGACGAACTCCTGGGCCGCCCGGACATGCGCGCCTACGAGAACGGCGCGCGGCGCCTGCGCAATGTCTTCATCCAGCCGACCGGCGGCGTCACCCGCCGCCCCGGCCTGCGGCATGTCGCCATGCTGCCTGGCAAGGCACGGCTGATCGCCTTCGAGTTCAACACCGAGCAGACCTATCTGCTGGTGCTGACGCATCTCCGGCTGCAGGTCTTCATGGACGACGCACCGGTCGCCGAGATCGCCGCGCCCTGGACCGAGGCGATGCTGGACCAGATCGCGCACACGCAGAGCGCCGACACCCTGCTGTTGGCGCATCCCGAGATGATGCCGCAGCGCCTGACGCGCGGCAGCCACACGGCCTGGAGCCTGGCCGCCTGGGACTGGGTGGCGCAGCCCTACTTCCGCTACGCCCCGCCCGGCCTGACGCTGGCGCCGAGCGGCACCGGCGGCACCGTGACGCTGACGGCCAGCGCCGCCTTCTTCCAGGCGGGCCATGTCGGCACGCGGCTGCGGATCGGCGGCCGGCGGATCGTCGTCACGGCCATCGCCTCGCCGGGCGTGGCGACCGCTGTCGTCGAGGAGACGCTGGCCGCTGCCGCCCCGACGGACGACTGGGACGAGGCGGCCTTCAGCGGCGTGCATGGCTGGCCGGTGACGCTCTGCTTCCATCAGGACCGGCTGGTGATCGGCGGCTCGCGCGATCTGCCGAACCGCCTGTGGCTGTCGCGTTCGGGCGACCTGTTCAACTTCGACCTCGGCACCGGCCTCGACGACCAGGCGATCGAGTTCGCGCTGCTCTCGGACCAGGTGAACGCCATCCGCGCCGTCTTCTCCGGGCGGCACCTGCAGGTCTTCACCTCCGGCGCCGAATGGATGGTGACGGGCGATCCGATGACGCCGGCCTCGATCCAGCTGCACCGGCAGACGCGCATCGGCTCCCCCATCGCCCGCATCATTCCGCCGGTCGATGTCGATGGCAGCACGATCTTCATCGGCCGCTCCGGCCAGGCGGTGCATGAATACGCCTATACCGATGTCCAGCAGGCCTATCAGGCGAACGACCTGGCGCTGGTCGCGCGGCACCTGGTGCGGGAGCCGGTCTCGATGGTCTACGACCAGACGCGGCGCCTGCTGCATGTCGCGATGGCCGAGGGCTGGCTGGCGACGCTGACGCTCTACCGCACGGAGCTGGTCACGGCCTGGACGCGGCAGGAGACCGCCGGCGCCTTCCGGGCCCTGGCCGAGATCGACGGCACGGTCTGGTGCGCCGTGGAGCGTGACGGCCGCATCAGGCTGGAACGCTTCGATCCCGCCATGGCGGTGGATTCCGGCCTGACCGGCGCCAGTGCGACGCCACGGAGGATCTGGTCGGGCCTCGCGCATCTGGAAGGCCGGAAGGTGCAGGTGGTGGCCGACGGAACGCCGCTGGGCGGCGCGACGGTCGGGGGCGGCGCCGTCACGGTGGAGCCGGAGGCGCAGGCGCTGCAGGTCGGCCTCGGCTTCGCGCATGTCATCGAGCCGCTGCCGCCGCAGCTCTCCGGCGCGGCAGGGGCGCGCAGCGTGCCCCTGCGCCTGATCTCCGCCACCTTTCGCCTGCTCGGCACCGCGGCGCTCGCGGTCGATCTCGGAAGCGGCGCGAGGCCGGTGCCCTTTCGCCGGCTGGACACGCCGATGCTCGACGCGGCGCCGCCGCCCTTCACCGGCGACGTCACCTTGCGCGGCCTGGGCTGGCAGCGTGACGCCCTGCGGCCGCTCTGGCGGATCGAGGGCGAGACACCGCTGCCCCTGACGCTGCTTTCCGTCACCACCGAAACGAGGATGACCGACTGATGGCACAGCTCGCTCCGATCGCCACGCTCGTCGGCACCGGCGCCTCGCTCTATGGCACGGTGCGGCAGGGCCAGGCACAGGCCGCGCAGGCCAAGGCGCAGCAGCAGCAGGAGGCGGAGGGCCTGGCCCTGCGGCAGCAGCAGCTCGCGGTCCAGCAGGAGAGCGAGGCACGCGCGCGGGCCGACCGGCTGGAGCGCACCACGGCGGCCACGCGCGCGCGGCTGGCCGCCTCCGGCGTCAACCCGGACCAGGGATCGGCAGCCGCCATCACGACCGGGCTGGAACGGGATGCGGCGGAGGCTGCGGCGGACAGCAACGAGCAGTTCGCCACCCGCATGGCCGCCGGCCGCAGCTCGCTGCTGAACGCCGACGGCTCGCTGACCACCTGGCTGCGCGCCGGCAACGGCTTCAGCGGCGCACTCCGCTCCCTGCTGGAGTAGGGCGGCTCCGGCTCGCGCCGATGCGGCCCGGCCGCTCCCTTCCCCCCTTTCCAAGAGAGACCCGCATGGCCGAGCATATCCGCATCGGCGACGTCGCGCCGCGTGTGCACTACGTGGCGGACGGCGCGCAGACCGCCTTCGTCTTTCCGTTCCCCATCTTCGAGGAGGCGGATCTTGAGGTCCGCGTCGATGGGCTGGTGACGCAGGAGGGCTTCCTCATCCAGGGCGCCGGCGCCTCGGAAGGCGGCCTGGTCACCTTCCGACAGCCGCCCGCCACGGGCCGGCAGGTGCTGCTGCGCCGCGTTCTGGTGATGCAGCGGGTGACCGACTTCCAGCCGAACGGAGTACTGCGCGCCAACACGCTGAACGACGAGCTCGACCGCCAGACCGCCGGCCTGCAGGAGCTTCGCGAGGATCTCCAGGCCGCGCTCCGCGCCGCGCCCGGCGATGCCCCGGCGACGCTGACGCTGCCCTCGCGTGAGGGGCGCGCCAACAGGTTGCTGGCCTTCGACAGCCTGGGCAATGCCACCGCCGTCGCGCGCGAGCCGGTGCTCTTCGCGCCCTTCGCCGGCGCCATCGCGCGCACCGTCGAGGACAAGCTCGGCGAGCGGCTCTCGGTCCGCGACTTCGGCGCCGCCGGCGATGGCGTGACCGATGATGGTCCGGCCCTGCAGGCGGCGATGAACGCCGCGGCGGCATCCGGCAAGGTGCTCGAGATCGGCGAGGGGAGCCATCGCACGACATCGCCGCTGACCCTGCCCGGCGCCGCCGCCGGCCTCGTCATGCGCGGCAGCATCCTCTATGCCGGGCCCGGCGGCGGCGCCGCGCTGACCATCGGCGACGGCGCGGCCACGCGCAACCAGGGCAAGAGCTACCAGGGCCTGCGCGTGCTGCGCGCCAGCCTCTCCGACTGGCTGGACGAACGCGACATCGGCATCGTGCTGCGCAACCTGGACGCCTGCTCGGTCTCGATCGCGCGCGTCGAGGGCTTCACCATCGGCATCCGCACCCTCGGCGTCGAGCTGGGCTTCGAGGACAGCACGATCCATCTCGGGCGCATCGTCAACAACCGCATCGGCCTCGACATCCGCACCGCGACGGCCGAGGCCTGGAACAACAGCGTGCGCTACATCGGCGGGCACTTCGCCAACTCGGCGGCGACGCATCCCTCGATGGACCGGTTCGGCGTGCGCTTCTCCTGCGAGGCCGGCGCCTACAACCGCCACAACGCGCATCTCTTCCTCGGCCCCGGCTTCGAGCTGCAGCGGGGCGGTGGCGACACGGGCTATCCGCAGCGCGGCGCCATTCCCTTCCTGCTGGAGGCGGGCGACGAGCGCGGCATCCAGGCCGTCGGCGTCCGCATGGAGCAGTGCAGCCGCTATGTCGCGCGTCATGCCGGCGGTGCCAATGACTGCTGCTACGAGGTGAACTACGTCGGCAACTATGCCTTCGAGGGCTGTGCCGTGCACTATCCGGCGACGGCGACGCGGGCCGGCGGCACCGTCATCGCCCGGCACCAGGCCGCGGCGGCGCAGGGCTCCCCCCGCCTGGTCGCCGATGCCGGGCATGTGCGCGGCCGGGCCTTCCGCTGGAGCAACGACGAGATCGGCTTCGAGGGCATGGCCTGCCTGTCGGGCAACCCCGCCGGTCCGCCCTCGACGCTGGATGGCTTCGCCTTTCCGGGCCTGCCGGACATCGTCCTGAACGGCGACAGTGCCGGCCTGCCGACCAGCCGCGCCCTCGGCTTCGTCGTCGATGCCGCCGCCTGCAAGGAGTTCTTCGTTGCGGCCGAGGGCGAGCGGCTCCGCATCGTGGTGCAGCAGTTCGACGCGGGCGGCAACGTCATCCTGCAGGACCGGCCGGTGCTGTTCTCGAACATGAATGTCGTCGGCCGGTTCCCGGGCTCCGCTGAGGCGTCGAACGCGCACTGGTGGGAAGGCAACGCCAATATCGACAGCCTGGTGACCAGCGGCGGCGCGAGCCTGCCGCTGAACCGGCTGCAACGCGTCACCCTGCACGCCGATGCCGCCTGGGCGGTGATCGGCGTGCGGGGCGCGGCGGAGGGCACGCAGCCGACCGCCGTCCTGAAGGCGCTGCGGCTCTACTGCTCGGCTCTGCATGCGCCGGGCATCCTCTATGGCGGGTCGCGCCGCTGGGGCGTCCGCGAGCTGCAGGCGCGTCTCGACTTCGATCCGCCGGAGATCCCCGCCGGCGGCAACGCCACGCAGGTCGTGCCGCTTCCCTTCGTGCAGGGTGGCGACGTGGTGCAGGCCAGCCATACCGCGGCCTCCGGCTTCATCGAATGGAGCGCCGCCATCACCACCACCGGCCAGGGCGGCAGCGTCACCTGCCGCGCCACCAACCGGCACGGCAGCCTGGCGATCAACCTCGCCGCTGGAACCCTGTTCGTGCGCGCCACCAAGCCAAGGATCTGACCATGCACGGGACGTTCCATGCCGGACCCGAACCCGGACCGGAGACGCCATGACACGGCGCGAGATCGTCACGCCCGAGGAACTGCGCGGCGCCATCCGCCGCGTGGTGGACGACTACGAGGCCTTCGTCGCGCGCGGGCCATCCCCCGGCACGCATGACGATGCCAAGGCCTTCGCCGCGCATCACAGCGCGGCGAAGTCGGCCCTGACCCATCTGGAATACCTGCTGAAGCTCGCCCGCTCCGCCGGTGCCGGGGAGGAGCAGGGCGTGGCGGAGGCCGGCGCGTTGCTGCGGCAGGCCCGCAGCGCCCTGGTGGAGACCGCCGAAGCCGAGGAGGCATGCGAGGACGATGACGGACCCTCCGGCTGACCTGCTCGAATTCGTCTGGGTCTGGAACAGCCAGGCCGGGCAGGGCACGCCGCCCGTGCACCGTCGCGTCCTGCGCTGGCTGGAGGGCCGTCGCGCCGCGGGGGACCACCGGCTGCTGCTGATGGCCTTCCGCGGCTGCGGCAAGTCCACGCTGGTCGGACTCTACTGCGCCTGGCTGCTGTATCGCCGGCCGGAGACGCGCATCCTGGTGCTGGCGGCGGACCATCCGCTGGCCACCAAGATGGTCGCCACCGTGCGGCGTATCGTCGAGCGGCACCCGCTCTGCCGTCCGCTCGTCCCGGCCTCGCCCGAGGCCTGGGCGGTGGACCGCTTCACCGTCGAGCGGCCGGGCGCGCTGCGCGACCCCTCGATGCTGGCGGCGGGGCTCGGCGGCAACATCACCGGCCTGCGCGCCGATGTCATCGTCTGCGACGACGTCGAGGTGGCCGGGAACTGCGACACCGCCGGCAAGCGCGCGGAACTGCGGGAGCGGCTGGCCGAGACCGAGTTCATCCTGACGCCGGGCGGCACTATCCTCTATGTCGGGACGCCGCACTGCGCCGAGAGTCTCTACCGCACGGCGCAGGAGGGCGAGAGCTGGCTCGCCGGCTATCGCCGCCTGCGTATCCCGCTGCTGGACGGCGCGGGGCGCAGCGCCTGGCCGGAACGCTTCTCCGAGGCCATGGTGGCGCAGCTGCGCGAGCGGGTCGGGCCGATCCACTTCAGCCGGCAGATGCTGCTGCGGCCGGTGGCGGCGGAGGCGGCGCGGCTCGATCCCGCGCTGCTGATCCGCTACGGCGAGGAGATCGACTACCGCGAGGCGCAGGGGCGGCCGGTGCTCAGCCTGCTCGGCCGCCGCATGGTCTCGGGCGGCGGCTTCTGGGACCCGGCCTTCGGGCGGCCGGAGCGTGGCGATTCCAGCGTCCTCGCCGCGACCTACGCCGATGCCGAGGGCAACCACTACCTGCATCGCATCGCCTATATCGTGCAGGAGCCGGACGCGCCGGACGATCCGGCGACCCAGCAATGCCGCGCCGTCGCGCGGCTGGCGCGGGAGCTGCTGCTGCCCGTCGTGCGCGTCGAGACCAACGGGCTCGGCAGGTTCCTGCCGGCGGTGCTGCGGCGGGAGATGGCGCGCGCCGGGGCGGCCTGCGCCGTGGTCGAGCAGCACAGCCACCGCGCCAAGCAGGAGCGCATCCTCTCCGCCCTCGACCCGCTGCTGGCGGCGCGGAAGCTGCACGCGCACGAGCAGGTGTTCCGCACGCCCTTCCCGGTGGAGATGGCCGAGTGGAAGCCCGACGTCGCGGGCACGCGCGACGATGCGCTGGACGCGCTGTCGGGCTGCCTGCTGGCCGAGCCCGTGCGGCTGCCCGGCGCGCCGCCCGCGGCGCGGGGGGCGGGCTGGCGCGGGATCGAGGGAACGGTGCCCGCCCTGACTCAATCTTACATGTAAATGTTCTTGTTTTGTTTGCCAAGGGGCCGGCCGGCGGCTAGAGAAGGGCTGTCAGCGGGCAAGTTGCGCCTGCGGCCCCGGCCATCCCGACCCCACCCCCCTGATCGCTCCCCCACGGCGCCGTGTCATCGACCCTCCCCAGGGCCGATGGCGCGGCGCCGTTCCTCATGCTGGCCAAGGAGGGCCGGATGAACCCGCTCGATCTGGAACCCCAGACTCTGGCCACCACCCTGGCCGCGGCCGTCCAGGCGCCGGTCCTGCTCGTCCTGTTCTGGATGCTGCATGGCCTGCGTCGCGGCCTGCCCGGCCCCGGGCCCGACCTCGCCGACCCCGCGCAGCCCCCCCGGGCGGAAGGCGAGGCCCTGGCCCGGACCCGCGACGAACTGGCCGCCTTCAAGCTGGAGGTGGCGCGGACCTATGTGCCGCTGGCCCTGATCCGAGACGTCGACCAGCGCCTCAGCCAGCACCTGCTGCGCATCGAGGAGAAGCTCGACGCCGTCACCCGCGCCGCCACCGTCACCGCCGCCGTGCAGTCCGCCCGCCAGGGCTGGCGCGGCGACGATGCCCGCTGATCCCGCCCCCCGAACGCCCGCCGGACCGAGGACGCCCATGACGCCCATCACCGCTCCCGATCACGCCCCCTGGACCAGCTGCGCCCGGACGCCGCAGGAGGTGCTGGCCATGACCCTCTGGGCCGAGGCCGGCACCCGCCCGGTGCGGGCCATCGAGGCCCTGGCCGCGACTATCATGAACCGGGTCCGCCTGGCCGAGAGCGGGGCGGTGACGCATTGGGGGAAGGGCCTGGCCGCCATCTGCCGCGCGCCCTTCCAGTTCTCCTGCTGGAACCGCAACCACATCCGGCACATGCTGATGCTGGCCATTCCGCCCGGCGACCCCGCCATGGCGATCTGCCGGCGCATCGCCGCGCGGGCGGCGGCCGGGGCACTGATGGACCCGACCGGCGGGGCCACCCATGCGCATGCCGCGGAGGAGATGCCCGACTGGGCGCTGCGCCTGCCGCCACTGGCCGAGATCGGCGGCATGCTGTTCTACCGGCCCTCGGAGGGCTAGAATCCCGGGCATGGAGCCCATCATCTACACCATGATCCGGGATGCCGACTGGCGCGAGGCCCGCGCCGCCGGCATCTATCGCGGCAGCGCGGAAGATGCGCGGGACGGTTTCCTGCATTTCTCGACCGCCGCGCAGCTGCGCGAGAGCGCCGCCCGCCATCGCGCCGGCCAGCCGGATCTCTGGCTGGTGGCGGCCGAGGCGGCGGCGCTCGGCGTCACGCTGCGCTGGGAGCCTTCGGGCGGCGCACGCCCCGGCCTCTTCCCGCATCTCTACGGCCCGCTGCCGCTCCCGGCGGTACGCTGGGCCATGCCCCTCCCGTTGCGGCCTGACGGCACGCATCTCTTCCCGGACGAGATTCCCTGAGCGGTCGGGGCGCCCTCACTCCACCTTCAGTGCCGCGCGCAGCTCCGCGGCGCCGGCGGGATCGCACAGGCCCTGCAGCCGCCCCGCCGCCAGCCGGGCATAGCGCAGCAGCAGCGACCGGCGCCGCGCCGGCGGCAGCCGGTGCTCCGGCGCCGGGCGAAGGATCGCCGCCTCCCCCTCATCCGCCACGATCAGGCCGACATCCTCCGGCAGAAGCGCCTGGGGGAAGTCGAGATCGACCGCGAAGAACAGACGGTCGCACCATTCCCGGTATTCGTGCCACTTGGCATCGGTCTGGAAATCGCGGGCGCAGCTCTTCACCTCGATGGCGGTGAAGCCGCCATCCGGCTCCAGCGCCAGGATATCGAGCCGCCGGCCCGTGGGCAGCGGCACCTCCAGCACCGGCGCCCAACCCAGCCGTCCACACAGGCGGCCCGCGGCGCGGCAGACCCGCAGCGTGCGTTCGGGAGGGGTGAGGAGCGGGAAGGGGGAGCCGGACATCCGTTCCATGTTCGCTCTCCGTTCCTTGGCGCGTCAAGCCCGGCTGGTGTAAGAGGAGCCATGGGCGCGGAACCCCCCTTCTGGAAGATCAAGCCGCTGGCGTCGATGAGCCGGGCGGAATGGGAAAGCCTGTGCGATGGCTGCGGCCGCTGCTGCCTGCACAAGCTGCGCGACGAGGACACCGAGGCCCTGGCCCATACCGCCGTCGCCTGTCGCCTGCTCGACATCGACAGTTGCCGCTGCCGCGACTATGCCAACCGCCGGGCGCATGTGCCGGATTGCGTCAAGCTGACGCCGCGGCGGCTGGCCGGAATCGACTGGCTCCCCCCCTCCTGCGCCTATCGCCTGGTGGCGGAGGGGAAGGACCTGCCCTGGTGGCATCCGCTGGTCTCCGGCCGGGCCGGGACGGTGCACGAGGCGGGGGCCTCGGTGCGCGGCCGCGCCGTGCCGGAACGCGCCGTGCGTGACCTCGAGGATCACCTGGCCGACTGGCCGGGGGAATGGCCGGAGGAAGGGTCCGGGCAGGCGCCGACCGCCGGCCCGGCAACCGCCAGCCCGGCAGAAGAGGAGAAGCCCTGATGCGAAACCCCGCCCCCTCCACCCGCCGCCACTGCCGCGCCGCATGAGCGAGCCCCTGCGCTGCCGCGCCCCCGCCATCGCCACGGTGCAGATCGACACCTCCGACCTGCGCGTCACCCGCTGGGACTTTCCGCCCGGCTCCGAAACCGGCTGGCACCGCCACGGCTGGTCCTACGTGGTGGTCCCCGTGCTGGCGGGGCAGATGACGCTGGAACTGCCGGGTGGCGAGACCGCCAGCGTCACCCTGGTGCCCGGCGTCTCCTACGAGCGCAAGGCGGGCGTGGAGCACAACGTCATCAACAACGGCGATGCGCCTTTCGCCTTCGTCGAGATCGAGATGAAGGCCTATCCGGGCTGAAGCGGGGCGGGGATGGGCTTCTCTCGCCCGCCCGGGCTTCCTAGATTGATCGCGCACAACCCCGGCAGTGAGCGGAGCGGACCACGCCTCATGGCGCAGAGAGAGTATTTGTCGTCCCCCCACTCCCGTCGCGACGTGACCCCTCTCCCGGAACTCCCCCTCTCCGGCCCGGCCTGCCGCGCGGGGCGGCCGGCGCCATGAAGCAGCCGGATTTCATGGCGCTCCTCGACGCGGCGCCGCACCCCTACATGGTGCTCGATCCCGAGCTGACGCTGGTCTGGGCGAACCGCGCCTATCTCTCGGCGACCGGGCGCAGCGCCGCCGACATCCTGAATCGCAACCTTTTCCAGGCCTTTCCCAGCGGGCCGCACGACGCGGGTGGCAAGGCCGAGCGCCAGCTCCGGCAATCCCTCGGCACCGTGCTGGAAAGCCGGACGCCGCACAGCATCGCCCTGATCCGCTACGCCATCCCGCGGGAGATGGCCGGGGGCGTGGTCTTCGAGGACCGCTACTGGAGCGCCACCCACACGCCGGTGCTGGACGCCAGCGGGGAGGTGGCCTTCATCCTGCAGCAGACCGACGACGTCACCGAGCTCCGGCGCTCCCGCGCGGCCCGCGTGGATGAGCAGGATCGTCCGGCGCGGCTGAGCCGCAGCCTGCTGCGGCGGGCGGAGGTGGTCCAGGAGGTCAACCTCGCCCTCGACGCCGAGCGCAGCCTGCTGCACCGCCTGCTCGAGCAGGCCCCCGCCTTCGGCGCCTTCCTGCGCGGTCCGGAGCATGTCTTCGAGATCGCCAACCAGGCCTATCGCCACCTGGTCGGCCGTGACGACCTGCTGGGCAAGCCGGTGCGCGCGGCGCTGCCGGAACTGAAAGGCCAGCCCTTCTTCGATATCCTGGACCGGGTGTACCAGACCGGCGAGGCCTTCAATGCCCGCGCCATGGGCGCGCGGCTGCGGCAGCAGCATGATGGCGAGTTGGCCGATCTCTATCTCGACTTCATCTACCAGCCGATCCTCGACGCCGCCGGGCAGGTGAGCGGCATCTTCGTCCTCGGCTACGACGTCACCGAGCAGCACCGCACCGCAGCCGAGCTGGAGCGCTACAAGGACCGGCTCGAGGACATGGTGCGCAGCCGCACCCGGGCGCTGGAGGAGAGTGAGGCGGAGCGGCGGCGAACCGAGGTGGCCCTGCGGCAATCGCAGAAGATGGAGGCGATCGGCCAGCTCACCGGCGGTGTCGCGCACGACTTCAACAACCTGCTGCAGATTCTCAGCGGCAACCTTCAGCTGCTGCAGCGCTCCCTGCTGACGGCCGAGGATCAGCGCCGGCTGGAGATGGCGCTCGGCGCCGTCGATCGCGGCGCGAAGCTCGCCTCGCAGCTCCTGGCCTTCGCCCGCCGCCAGCCGCTCGAGCCGCGCGCGGTCAATCTCGGCCGGCTGGTGCGCGACATGGACGACCTGCTGCGCCGGGCCCTGGGCGAGGCGATCGAGCTGGAGACGGTGATCGCCGGCGGGCTGTGGAACACCCTGGCCGATCCCGACCAGGTGCAGAACGCCCTGCTGAACCTCGCGGTCAACGCGCGCGACGCGATGGAAGGTGGCGGCCGGCTGACCATCGAGGCCGGCAATGCCATGCTGGACGACATGTACGCCCGGCAGCATGACGACGTGAAGCCGGGGCAGTACGTCATGCTGGCCGTCTCCGACACCGGCAGCGGCATGCCGCCGGAGCTTCTGGAGAAGGTCTTCGAGCCCTTCTTCACCACCAAGCGCGAGGGGCGCGGCACCGGCCTCGGCCTCTCCATGGTCTACGGCTTCGTCAAGCAGAGCCACGGCCACATCAAGATCTATTCCGAGGTCGGCCAGGGCACCACGATCCGCCTCTACCTGCCGCGCAGCCACAATGCCGAGGAGGCCGTGGCGCCGGCGGTGCCGGCCTCGCTGGAGGGCGGCAGCGAGACCATCCTGGTGGTCGAGGACGACCCCGTGGTGCAGGCCACCGTCGTCGATCTGCTGGGCGATCTCGGCTATACCGTGCTTCGCACCTCGGACGGGCAGAGCGCGCTGACGCTGGCGCGGAGCGGCGTCGCCATCGATCTCCTGTTCACCGACGTGGTGATGCCCGGCCCGGTGCGGGCGCCGGATCTGGCGCGGCAGGTCCAGACCCTGATGCCGCACTGCGCCGTGCTCTTCACCTCCGGCTATACCGAGAACGCCATCGTCCATGGCGGCCGGCTGGACCCAGGCGTGAACCTGCTATCCAAGCCGTACCGGCGCGAGGATCTGGCGCGCAAGGTCCGGCACACGCTGAACAACCGCCGCCAGGCCCTGGCCGCTGCCGCCCTGCCGCGCGTGCAGATCCCGCCCGCCGCGCTGCCCGCCGCCGCGGGGACCTGGCGCGTGCTGCTGGTCGAGGACGATCCGCTGATCCTGATGGACAGCGAGGACATGCTGTCGGCGCTCGGCTGCCGCGTGGTGGGCGTGCGCGACGCGCCAAGCGCGCTGCGGGAGATGGAGCGGCAGGAGTTCGACCTGCTCTTCACCGATATCGGCCTGCCCGGCATGTCCGGCCCGGAACTGGCGCGGCTGGCCCGCGGGCGGCGGCCGGGGCTGCGGATCATCTTCGCCTCCGGCTATGGCGCGGCGGCGGCGGCCGAGATGCCGGACGCCCTGGCGCTGACCAAGCCCTATGGCCTGCGCGAGCTGGAAGCGGTGCTGCGCCGCGCCATGTCCTGAGCGGCGCCGGCGCCGGCGACCCCATGGCGGCGCCGCGGCGGGAGACGGTGCTGTTGCGGCCGGCCTCCGGCGCCGCCCGGCCCTGCCC
>NZ_JBSXMU010000080.1:0-16577 GCF_054073225.1 Teichococcus aerofrigidensis | reverse complement strand
GCGCTCGCCGCCGCCGGCGCCGGCGCGCGCCGCCGCTTCGAGGCCGCCGATGTCGAACCGCCGCTGCGCGACCCCGCCCCCCCCGCCCCCCCGCCGAAGGACTTCGCGCTGCGGGTCGAGGACGTGCGCTTCGCCTGGGCGGAGGACCGCGCGCCCGTTTTCGAGGACCTGAGCTTCGAACTGCCCGAGGGCGGCCGGCTGGCCCTGCTCGGCCCCTCGGGTGCCGGGAAATCGACCCTGGCGCAGTTGCTCCTGAAGCTCGCGGCGCCGCAGGCGGGGCGGCTGATGCTGGGCGGCGTCGACCTCGCCACGCTCAGCGCCGATGCCGTGCGGGCCCGCATCACCTGCCTGACCCAGGACGCGCGGCTGTTCGACGACAGCATCGCCGCCAACCTGCGCCTCGCCGCGCCGGAGGCGGACGAGGCCGCGCTCTGGTCGGCGCTGGAGCGGGCGGGAGCCGCCGATGTGGTGCGCGCCCTGCCGGACGGCCTCGCCACCCGCTGCGGCGAGGGGGGCCTGCGGTTCTCCGGCGGACAGGCGCGGCGCATCGCCCTGGCCCGCGTCCTGCTCTCCCCCGCCTCGATCCTCATCCTGGACGAGGCCGCCGCCGGGCTCGATCCCGCCGCCGAGCGCGCCTTCCTGGAGACGCTGGAGAGTGCCACGGGCGGCCGCACCGTGATCCTGATCGCGCATCGCCTTCTGGGCGTGGAAAGGCCGACGCGCATCCTCCGCCTGGCCGGGGGGCGGGCCGTTCCGGCCATGGGATGAGGCCCCGCCGGCTCATTTAAGCTCCTGACTTCGCATTCCGAGACGTACCCCGGGGTTTGTACGCTTTTGTAAGTCACAAAAGGGTGCGCCGGGTCTCCTTCCCTGCCTTCGCGCTTGGCCAGGTCCAGGGGCTTGCTGCATTGCAACACTCCGTTGCGAAAGGCGAGCGCTGGCCTCGCGGCATCATCCGGAAAAGGGGACGGCGGAATGAGACAAGCTGTGGCAGACGCCCTGGCCATGCTGCGGCAACGTGGCACCGCCGCGGTCCGCGGAGCCGGCTTCATCCCCGCCATCCAGGGGCTGCGCGGCATCTCCGCCGCCGCCGTGCTGATCGTCCATATCTGGTTGATCGCCAAGCATGCCGGCATGCTGCCCTGGTCCTTCCCCGCCTGGCTCGATTTCACCCTGCCGACACTGGGCCAGGGCGTGAACCTCTTCTTCATCATCAGCGGCTTCCTGATCCCGGCCAGCCTGGTGCGGCACGGCAGCACGCGGAAGTTCCTGGTGGACCGGGTGTTGCGGATCATGCCGCTCTTCGTGGCCCTGCACCTGATGGTCTTCGGCCTGGGGCCGCTGATCGGCTACAAGGAGTTCCGCGGCATGCCCGCGGGCGAGTATGTGGAAACCTTCCTGGCCAACCTCTTCTTCCTGCCGCCCATCACCGGGCATTTCCTGGCGCAGCAGAACTCCTGGACCCTCACCTACGAATGGGGCTTCTACCTGCTGGTGGCGCTGGCCTTCCTGGGCCTGTCCGGTCGGCGCCCGCTGCTGCTCGGCGCCGCCCTGCTGGCCGGCGCCCTGGCGGTGCTCATCAGCCCCTTCGTGCTCTACTTCGTCCTCGGCATGGGCTTCGCCTTCCTGCAGGTGAAGGTCCGCCTGCCGCGTGCCCTCGGCTGGGTGGTCTGGAGCCTCAGCCTCGTCCTGTTCTTCTATGCCAGCCAGTATATCGGCTCCGGCATCGGGGTGCCGCTCGGCTTCCTCGTCTATGGCATCCTGCTCGATGCGGGGAGCGGCCCGGCGCGGCTGATGTCCCGCCCCGTCTTCCAGTATCTCGGCCGCATCAGCTACAGCCTCTACCTGATCCACCCCTTCGCGCTCTTTCCCTTCGCCTTCCTGGCGCGCTGGGTAGGGCAGCACGGCATCAGCATGCAGAGCTGGTTCCTGTTCTACCTGGTCGCCGGGCCGGTGGTGGTCTTCATCGCCTCGGAGCTCAGCTACCGCCTGATCGAGGTCGGGCTGCGGCGGCGCATCGCCGGCTGGATCGACGGCCGGGCGGCCCGGCGGCTGCCCGTGACCCTGGTGCCACCCGCCGCCGAGGCGCCCGCCTTCAAGCCGCCCGCCTTCAAGCCGGCGGAGTGACCGGCTCCTCCAGCGTGGCGTAGCGGCAGAGCACGCTGCCATTGTCCCAGCTGCGGCATTCCAGGAGCCGCAGTGGCCGGGGCGGCGGCCCGGGCGGAAACAGGCGGATGCCGTTGCCCAGCATCAGCGGCATCGTGAAGACGGCCAGCCGGTCCACCGCCCCGGCCATCAGGAAGGCGTGGATGGTGCGGGCCCCGCCCACCACCCAGACCCGGCCCGGCATGCGCCGCAGCCCGGTGATCAGGTCCCGCGAGCCGCCGAACCAGGGTTCGACCAGCTCCGGCACCGGCGGATGAAGGGCGGTCGAGGTCAGGATCAGGCTGGGCTTGCCGAGATAGGGCCAGACGCGGCCGGCGCGGATCTGCTCATAGGTGAAGCGCCCCATCACCAGGCTGTCCACCTCCTGGAAGAAGGCGTCGTAGCCGTAATCCTCCGCCTCGAAGGCGTTCAGCCATTCCACGCCGCCGGAGGGCGTGGCGATGAAGCCGTCCAGGCTGACGGCGATGAAGAGATGGAACTCAGCCACGCCCCGGCCCGCCGGGCGCCGTCTGCCCCGGCATCGGGAAGCGCGCCCGCAATCTGTCCATCAGCCTCTGGCCGAAGTCGCGCACCGCCGGTTCCGGGCGGGTCAGGAGCCGCTCGGCCATGCTTCCCAGGAAGCCGGGCGAGCCGGTCTCGGCGGCGCGCCGGAACCAGTCCAGCGCCGCCTCTTCCTGGCCCACCTCCAGCGCCAGGCTGCCCATGTTGAACTGGGCGCGGAACTCGCCCGCCGCCGCCGCCCGGGCATAGAGGGCCCGCGCCGCCGCCGGGTCGGGCGGGCCCGCCCAGCCGGCCTCCAGGTAGCGGCCCAGCACGGTCATGGACTTGGCGTGCCCCTGCGCCGCGGCGCGGCGGAACCACGCCAGCGCCGCCGCCCGGTCCTGCGGCAGCCCCGCGCCGCGCGCCAGGAGGGTGGCGAGATTGTACTGCGCCCAGTCGAAGCCCTGCTCCGCCGCCTGCCGATAGAAGGTGGCCGCCCGCGGCAGATCGGCCGTGGTGCCCCAGCCCAGCTCGTGGCAGCGGCCGACCATGGTCAGCGACGGCAGATGCCCCGCCCCGGCCGCGACCTGGAACCAGCCCAGGGCGCCGCGCCGGTCCTCGGGGACGCCGCGCCCTTCCAGCAGGATCTGCCCGTAGAGGAACTGCGCCTCGACCATGCCGGCGCGGGCGGCCGCGGCGATCCAGCGGGCCGCCTCGGCCGGTGGGCCGGAAAAGGCCCGCGCCAACTGCTCGGCGCTGGCCTCACGCACCTGCGCCAGCGAGATCGGCGACGATGATACGACTTCGGAACGGGACCGCATGCGTGACCTTATGCTGCGCTGCGGCACGGATCACAACATTTCCTGACCGTGCCGCCATCACGTGCTGCGGCGCAGCGTTCCGCCCTGCTTCACCCGCCCGGGCAGCGGGTGCCCGACCACCGTCTCGGCCAGCCGCCCGGCCTCCGCCAGGGCCTCCAGGTCGAGCCCGGTCTCGATGCCCGCCTCGGCGCAGAGCAGCGCCAGATCCTCGGTGCAGAGATTGCCCGCGGCCCCGGCGTGCTTCGCGAAGGGGCAGCCCCCGAGTCCCGCCACGGCGGCATCGAAGCGGGTGACGCCGAGCCGCATCCCCTCCCAGGCATTGACCATGGCCAGGCCGCGCGTGTCGTGCAGGTGCAGGGACAGTTCCAGCTCCGGCCACTTCTCGCGCACCGCGCTGACGAGGCGGCGGATCGACGGCGGCGTCGCCCAGGCCATGGTGTCGGCGAGCGAGATCACCGGCCGCTCCAGCCCCGCCCCGCCGGCCAGGGCCAGGATCGCGGCGATGCGGTCCAGCACGGCGCCAACCGGAACCTCGCCCTGAAAATTGCAGCCGAAGGCCGCCATGATGGTGGCGCGGGCGAAGGGCACGCGGTGCTCGGCATAGAGCGCCATCAGCGCCGCCGCGGCCGCCAGGTCCTGCTCCCGGTCACGGTTCTGGTTGCGCTTGCCGAAGACCTCGGAGGCGGAGACCGAGACGCTGCCGTCGATCGTCAGGTTCGGCGCCACCAGGGCGCGGAGGAAGCCCTTGGCGTTCAGCCAGAGCGCGCCATAGGCCACGCCCGGCACCGGTTGGAGCCCCTGGCAGACCCGCTCGGCATCGGCCATGCCGGGCACCCGGCGCGGATCGACGAAGGAGACGGTCTGGATCCGCTTCAGCCCGGTCCGCGCCAGGGCGTGGATCAGCGCCAGCTTGCCTTCGGTCGGGATCTCGCCCTTCTCGAACTGGAAGCCCTCGCGCGGCCCTTCCTCGCGGATCTCGATGCGGGCGGGGAAGCTCATGCCGCGGCCTCCCCGGCGGCGGGCGCCAGCACCCCGTCGCGGCGCAGCGCCGCCCGCTCCGGCTCGTCGAGGCCCAGGCTGGCGAGCAGGGCCTCCGCCCCCTCGCCCACCGCCGGCGGCTGCCGCCGCAGCCCCAGCGGCGCGGTCTCGAAATGCAGCGGCGTCATCGGCAGGGGCCGGGTCAGGCCTTCGGCCAGGCGCGTCTCGCCCATCACCCCGCCCGACAGCAGCTGCGGGTCCTCGAAGAGATCCTCGGGATGCGCCACGGGCGCGCAGGGGATGCGCGCGGCGCGGCAGCGGCGCAGCACCTCCTCCACCGGCATGGCGGCGAAGATCCGCTCCAGCTCGGGCATGATCCGGGTCCGGCCGGCGACGCGCTGCGCATTGCTCGCCAGCTCGGGATCGGCGCCGAGCGCCTCCAGGCCGAACTGGGCGCAGAGGCGCTGCCAGTGCTGGTCGCTGGTGGCGCCGACAAAGACCTGCCCGTCCCGCGCCAGGAAAACGTCATAGATCGCCCAGGTGATGCGCCGCGCCGTCATCGGCGGCACGCGTTCGCCGGCGATGGCGCCGGCCGCCATGTGCTGCCCGACCATGAAGGCGACGCTCTCGAACAGCGAGGCCTGCACCCGCTGCCCGAGCCCGGTGCGCTCGCGCTGGCGCAGCGCCGCGAGGATGCCGACCACGCCGAAGACGCCGCCCATGATGTCCACCACCGAGGTGCCGGCGCGCAGCGGCCGGCCCGGCAGGCCGGTCATGTGGGCGAGGCCGCCCTGCATCTGCACCACCTCGTCGAGCGCCGGCAGGTCCTCGTAGGGGCCGGGCAGGTAGCCCTTCAGCGCGCAGTAGACGAGGCGCGGGTTCAGGGCCCGCAGTGCCTCCCAGCCGAGGCCGAGCCGCTCCATCGTTCCGGGGGCGAAGTTCTCCACCAGCACATCCGCCGTCGGCACCAGCCGCTCCAGGATGGCCTTCCCGCGCGGGTCCTTCAGATCCAGCGCCAGGCTGGCCTTGTTGCGGTTGTAGGTGGCGAAGAAGCCGATGCCGAAGCCGCCCAGGCGACGGGTGCGGTCGCCCTCCGGCGGCTCGATGCGGATCACCTCGGCGCCGAGATCGGCCAGCACCACGCCGCAGGTCGGGCCCATGACGGTGTGGCCGAAGTCGAGCACGCGCAGCCCGGCCAGGGGCAGCTCAACCGGGGGCAGCTCAACCGGGGGCAGCCCTGCCGGCGGCTCGCCTGGCTGGTCGCTGGCGGGAGAAGCTTGGCTTGACATGGCACCGTTCCGTTGGACAGAATATCGTTCTGTTTTCAAGTCTGGAACCCGACCGCATGTCCGTCAAGCCGGAAGCGCCCGCCGAGGGGGTCGGCGCGGTGGACCGCGCCCTGTCCATCCTCGCCGCCTTCCGCCCCGGCGAGGCGGGCCTGACCCTGGCCGAGCTGTCGCGCCGCACCGGGCTCTACAAGAGCACGCTGCTGCGCCTCATGGCCTCGCTGGAACGGGCGCGGATGCTGGTCCGGCCGGGCGAGGCGGCGGTCTGGCGGCTGGGGCCCGCCCTGGTGAGGCTGGGGCTGATGGCCGAGGGAGCGGAAGGGCCGCTGCGCGCCTTCGTGCCGCCGGTGCTGCGCGAGCTGGCCGACTGGACGGGGGAAAGCGCCAGCTTCTACATCCGCGACGGCCAGGCGCGGCTTTGCCTGCTGCGGGAGGAGGGCCGGCACCTGGTGCGCGACCAGCTCCTGCCCGGCACCCGCCTGCCGCTCGACCGCGGCGCGGCCGGCCATGTCCTGCGCGGCGAGGGGGGCGAGCTGGTGGTGACCCTGGGCGAGCGCGACCCGGAACTGGCGGCGATCGCCGCGCCGGTGCGCGGCCCGGGCGGCCGACTGCTCGGCGCCCTGACCCTCTCCGGCACGGCGACCCGGCTGGGCGATGCCACGCTGCGGGCGCCGCTGGAGGCCGCGGTGGCGGCGGCGGCGCGGCGGCTCAGCCAGGATCTCGGCGGCGGCTGAGGCGCCTCAGAAGTCCAGGTCGGCGTAATGCGGCGGCGGGTTCGTGCCGCTGACACGGTCGGCCAGCAGGGGGCGGAAGGCCGGGCGGGACTTCACCCGCGCATACCAGTCCTTGGCGGCATCGTTCAGCGACCAGTCGAGGTCACCGATATAGTCGAGCGCCGAGAGATGCGCCGCCGCGGCCAGATCGGCCAGGGAGAGGAAGTTGCCCGCCAGCCAGAGCCGCGTCTCCGACAGCCAGCCCAGATAATCGAGATGCGGCTTGAGGTTGGCGTAGCCGGCGCGCAGGGCCCCGGCATCGGGGTTGCCGCGCCCCATCAGCCGCTTCATCTGCTTCTCGTAGAGCAGATTGTCGGTGACCTCGCGGGCGAACTTGCCATCGAACCAGGCGACCAGCCGGCGGACTTCCGCCCGCTCCCCCAGGGTCCGGCCCAGCAGCGGAAGGTCGGGATAGGCCTCGTCGAGATATTCGCAGATGGCGTAGCTGTCAGCCAGAACCAGCCCGTTCTCCTCCACCAGCACCGGCACGGTGCAGCCGGGGTTCAGGGCCAGGAACTCTTCCCGCCTCTCCCAGACCCGCTCGATGCGCAGCTCGAAAGGAATCCGCTTCTCGCTCAACACGAGGCGCACCTTGCGCGCATAGGGGGAGAGGGGAAGATGGTAGAGGATTCTCATGCAAACAGCCGGACCGTGATGGGGGCCGCGCTTATCGCATGCGCGACCCCCGGGGGCTAGGCGAACATCACGGGAAGTTGCAGGATATTACCATTCCCGCCATCACTCGGCGGCGATGGCGACATCTTCCATCGGCCGCGGCAGGTACTTGGCGAACTCCTTCGGCACGACGTGCCAGAAGCGGTCCCGCTCCACCGCCCAGTCGTTCAGCAGCCGCGCGGCGAGGCGCGAGCCGGTTTCGGCGGCATGACGGGCGATCAGCTCGCGCAGCATCCCCTCCCAGTGCGCGGAGCCCAGGCGGCGCCAGAGCAGCGTGTCGGGATTGACCCGCTTCTCGAAGCTCTCGTCGGCGTCATAGACGAAGGCTTGGCCGCCGGTGAAGCCGGCACCGAAGTTGTCGCCCACCGCGCCCAGCACGACGACGACGCCGCCGGTCATGTACTCGCAGCCATTGGCGCCGACGCCCTCGACCACCGTCGTGGCACCGGAGTTGCGCACGGCGAAGCGCTCGCCCGCCTGGCCCGCCGCGAACAGCTCGCCCGCCGTCGCGCCATAGAGGCAAGTGTTGCCGACGATGGCGTTGTCGCTCCAGACCAGCGGCGAGGAGGGCGCCGGGCGGATGACGATGCTGCCCCCCGAAAGCCCCTTGCCGACATAGTCGTTGGCATCGCCCAGAACCTCGAGCTTCAGCCCGCGCACGGCGAAG
Organism: Teichococcus aerofrigidensis; assembly: GCF_054073225.1. NCBI lineage: Bacteria > Pseudomonadati > Pseudomonadota > Alphaproteobacteria > Acetobacterales > Roseomonadaceae > Roseomonas > Teichococcus aerofrigidensis. The sequence goes on along the minus strand of NZ_JBSXMU010000080.1, from coordinate 8,731 downwards.
GCGCCGAGCGACTGGCCCGCCGAGCCGCGCAGGCGCACCGTCAGATGCCCCGCCTGCAATCCGCTCATCCCGAACTTGCGGGTGATCTTGCTGCTGATCTTGGTGCCGATGGCGCGGTGCGTGTTGCGGATGTTGTAGGCGAGCTGCATCTTCTCGCCCCGCTCGAACAACGCCTGCGCATCGCGGATCATGTCGGCGTCGAGCGTCTCCGGCACCTCGTTGCGGCCCTCCAGCGTGCAATGGCGCGGATAGGGGCCGGCATCGGCCTGCACCAGCAGCGGGTTGAGGTCGAGGTCGTCGAGATCCTCCGCGCCGCGGCTCACCTGCTGCAGCAGGTCGGTGCGGCCGACCACATCCTCCAGCCTGCGGAAGCCGAGCCCGGCCAGGATCTCGCGGATCTCCTCGGCGATGAAGGAGAAGAGGTTGATCACCTTCTCCGGCGTCCCGGTGAACTTCTTCCGCAGATCCTCATCCTGGCTGCAGACACCGACGGGGCAGGTGTTGCTGTGGCACTGCCGCACCATGATGCAGCCCATGGCGACCAGGGACGCGGTGCCGATGCCGAATTCCTCGGCGCCCAGCATCGCCGCCATCACCACGTCGCGCCCGGTCTTGAGCCCGCCATCGGTGCGCAGCCTGATGCGGTGGCGCAGCCGGTTCAGCAGCAGCACCTGATGCGTCTCGGACAGGCCCATCTCCCAGGGCAGCCCGGCATACTTGATCGAGGAGACCGGCGAGGCGCCGGTGCCGCCGACATGGCCGGAGACCAGGATCGCGTCGGCCTTGGCCTTGGCCACGCCCGCCGCGATGGTGCCGATGCCGGAGCGCGCCACCAGCTTCACGCAGACGGTGGCCTCGGGATTGATCTGCTTCAGGTCGTAGATGAGCTGCGCCAGATCCTCGATCGAGTAGATGTCATGGTGCGGCGGCGGCGAGATCAGCGTCACGCCCGGCGTGGAATGCCGCAGCTTCGCGATCAGTCCGGTGACCTTGAAGCCGGGAAGCTGGCCGCCCTCGCCCGGCTTCGCGCCCTGCGCCACCTTGATCTCGATCTCGCGGCAGTTGTTGAGATACTCGGCGGTGACGCCGAAGCGGCCGGAGGAAATCTGCTTGATCGCGGAGTTGGCGTTGTCGCCATTGGGCCGGGGCCGGGCGCGCTCGGGGTCCTCGCCGCCCTCGCCGGAATCCGAGCGGGCACCGATCCGGTTCATCGCGATCGACAGGGTCTCGTGCGCCTCGGGGCTGAGCGCGCCGAGCGAGATCCCGGGCGCGATCAGGCGCTTGCGGATCTCGGTGATGCTCTCCACCTCCTCGATCGGCACCGGCTTGCGCCCCGTCATGCGGAAGTCGAGCAGGTCGCGCAACGCCACCGGCGGCAGCTTGCGCACGCCCTCGGAGTAGCGCTTGAAGATCTGGTAGCTGTCCGTCTCCACCGCGCTCTGCAGCATGTGGATCAGGCTGCCCTCGAAGGCATGGGCCTCGCCGCGCCGGCGCAGCTTGTAGAGGCCGCCGACCGGCAACACCGCCGCCTCGCCGCCCCAGGCCTTCGCATGCAGCGCCAGCAGGCGGCGGGCGATGCCCAGCAGGCCGATGCCGGAAATCCGCGACTGCGTACCGGGGAAGAATTCCGCGACCAGCGCGCGCGAGAGGCCGATCGCCTCGAAGTTCATGCCGCCGCGATAGGAGGAGAGCACCGAGATGCCCATCTTGGACATGATCTTCAGCAGGCCCTTGTCCACCGCCTTGCGGTAGTAGGCCACGCAGTCCTTCAGCGACTTGTCGCCGAACAGCCCGCGCCGGTGCCGGTCCGCGATGCTCTCCTGCGCCAGATAGGCGTTCACCGTGGTGGCGCCGGCGCCGATCAGCACGGCGACGTAATGCACGTCCATGCATTCGGCGGAGCGGACGTTGAGGCTGGTGAAGGTGCGGAGCGAGTTCCGGACGAGATGCGTGTGGACCGCGCCGACCGCCAGGATCATCGGGATGGCGGCCCGCTCCGGCCCCTGGTTCTCCTCGGTCAGGATGACGTGGGCGCAGCCGGAGCGCACGCCCTCCTCCGCCTCATGCCGGATGCGCTCGATGGCGCGGCGCAGGCCGCTCTCGCCCTCCTCGACCGGGAAGGTGCAGTCCACGAAGCAGGCGGTGCTGCCCATGTACTCGCACATCGCGGCGAACTCGGCATTGGAGAGCACCGGGCTCTCCAGCTGCAGCATGTCGCACTGCGTCGGGTCCTCGTCGAGGATATTGCCGAGATTGCCGAGCCGCGTCTTGATCGTCATCACCCGCGTCTCGCGCAGGCTGTCGATCGGCGGGTTGGTGACCTGGCTGAAGGTCTGCCGGAAATAGTGGTGCAGGCCGCGATAGTGGTTGGAGAGCACGGCGACGGGCGTGTCGTCGCCCATGCTGCCGATGGCCTCGGCGCCCTCCTCCGCCATCGGGTGCAGGATGGTCTCCAGCTCCTCCAGCGTGATGCCCATGGCGAGCTGGCGGCGGCGCAGGGCCTCGCCGGTGATGGTCGGCGTCTCGTCCACCTCGTTGCGGACGATGCCGTCGATCTTGGTGGTGCGGCCGACCCATTCGCCGAAGGGATGGCGCGCGGCCAGCATGTCCTTCAGCGCGCCATCGGCGTAGAACTTCGCGGCGTCGAGATCGACGCCGATGCACTGCCCGGGGCCGACGCGGCCCTTGGCGACGATCTCGGACTCCGCGACCTTCACCATGCCGGTCTCGGAGCCGACGATCAGCAGCCCGTCGACGGTGACATTGTAGCGGATGGGCCGCAGCCCGTTGCGGTCGAGGCCCGCGACCACCCAGCGGCCATCGGTCGCGCAGACCGCCGCCGGCCCGTCCCAGGGCTCCATCACCGCGTTGCAGTAGAGGAAGAGGTCGCGATGCGCCTCGGGCATGGTGGCGTTGCTGCCGATGCTCTCCGGGATCAGCATGGCCTTGGCCATCGGCGCGTCGCGCCCGCCGCGCACCAGCAGCTCGAAGACATTGTCCATCGTGGCGGTGTCGGAGCCGCCCGCCTGCACCACCGGCTTGATGTCCTCCATGAAGGGATCGAGCAGCGGATGCGCCAGCCGCGTCTCATGGCTCTTCATCCAGTTGATGTTGCCATGGACGGTGTTGATCTCGCCGTTGTGCGCGAGCATGCGGAAGGGCTGCGCCAGGCGCCAGGTGGGGAAGGTGTTGGTCGAGTAGCGCTGATGATAGATGGCGAAGCGGCTGACGAAGCGGCTGTCGAGCAGGTCCGGATAGAAGTCCGTCAGGTTCTCCGCCAGGAACATGCCCTTGTAGATCATCGAGCGGCAGGAGAGGCTGCAGAGATAGAGCTCCGGCACCTGCGCCGCCAGCGCCTGCTTCTCGATGCGGCGGCGGATGACGTACATGTCCCGCTCGCAGGTCGCGGCGTCGCGCTGCTCCGGGTCCCAGATCAGGATCTGCTCGATCTCGGGCCGCGTCGCATTGGCCTTCTCGCCGATGCAGGAGACGTCGATCGGCACCTGCCGCCAGCCATAGATATGATAGCCGGCGTTCAGGATCTCGGTCTCGACGATCTGCCGGCACCGCTCCTGGGCGGACAGATCGGTCTTCGGCAGGAACACCATGCCGACCGCGATGCGGCCCGGGCGCAGCCGGTCGCCGCCGCGCTCGACGACCTCGGCGAAGAAATCCTGAGGGATCTCGATGTGGATGCCGGCGCCGTCGCCGGTCTTGCCGTCGGCATCCACGGCGCCGCGGTGCCAGACCGCCTTCAGCGCGTCGATGCCGGACTGCACCACGTCGCGGCGCGGCTTGCCGTCCAGCGCCGCGACCAGGCCGACGCCGCAGGCATCGTGCTCGGTCAGGTCCAGATGCGCGGCGCCGGCCAGGGTGGCGGCGTTGCGGGCGTAGCTCTCGGCGAACGCGGCGCCGTTCTCGAAACCGTCCATGGAGGTCACTCCGCAGCCATCGCCGGCGAGGTCTTCGCCAGCACGTACTTCTCGATCTGCTCGGCCACGTCCCGGCCGTCCCGGATGCCCCAGACCACCAGCGAGGCGCCGCGCACGATGTCGCCGGCGGCGAAGACGCCCGGCAGGTTGGTCATCATGGTCCGGCGGTCGATCACCAGCGTGCCCCAGCGGCTGACCGTCAGCGCCGGCTCCCCGAACATCGTCGGCAGGTCCTCCGGATCGAAGCCCAGCGCCTTGATCACCAGCTCGGCCGGCTCGTCAAAGGCGCTTCCGGGGATGGGCTCGACCTGCTGGCGGCCGGTGGCGTCGGGCAGGCCGAGATGCATCCTTACCGCCCGCACCGCGCCGACACGTCCGGCCTCGTCCTCGACGAAGCCCTCGGGGGCGGAGAGCCAGGCGAAGCGCACGCCCTCCTCCTCCGCATTGGCCACCTCGCGCAGCGAGCCCGGCATGTTCGCCCTGTCGCGGCGATAGAGACAGGTGACGCTCGCCGCACCCTGGCGGATGGCGGTGCGCACGCAGTCCATCGCCGTGTCGCCGCCGCCGATGACGACGACGCGCTTGCCGGCGGCGTTCAGCCGGCCGTCCTCGAACGCCGCCACGCTGTCACCCAGGCCCTGGCGGTTGGAGGCGGTGAGGTAGTCGAGCGCGGGCACGATGCCGTCCAGCTCGCCGCCCGGCCCGCCGATGTCGCGCGCCTTATAGACGCCGGTGGCGATCAGCACCGCGTCGTGCCGGCCCCGGATCTCCTCCAGGCTGACATCCTCGCCGACGCGGCAGTTGAGCACGAAGTCGATGCCGCCTTCCGCGTATTGCGCGTGCCGGCGCAGCACCACCTCCTTCTCCAGCTTGAAGTTGGGGATGCCGTAGATCATCAGCCCGCCGACGCGGTCGTAGCGGTCGTAGACCGTGACCTTCCAGCCGCGCAGCCGCAGCCGCTCGGCGGCGGCCAGGCCGGCCGGGCCGGCACCGATGATGCCGACCGAATGCCCGACCTCACGCGCCGGCCGGGGCGGCTTCACCCAGCCCCGCTCCCAGGCCGTGTCGGTGATGTACTTCTCCACCGCGCCGATGGTGACGCTCTCGAACCCCTTCTCGATGACGCAGTTGCCCTCGCAGAGCCGGTCCTGCGGACAGACGCGGCCGCAGATCTCGGGGAAGGTGTTGGTGGCGGCGGAGACCTCGTAGGCCTCCTCCAGCCGCCCCTCGGCGGTCAGCTTCAGCCAGTCGGGGATGTTGTTGTTGAGAGGGCAGTGGATCGAGCAGAAGGGCACGCCACACTGGCTGCAGCGGCTGGCCTGCTGGCCGGCCCGCTCGGCGCTGAAGCGCTGGTAGATCTCGCCGAAATCGGTCCTTCGCGCCTCCGCCGGGCGCTTCTCGGGAGTCTGTTGCGACAGGCGCACGAATTGCAGCATGCGTTCGGCCATGGGCGCGGTGTCCTTCGGGCAGGAAGGCGGTCAGGGGCAGGGGCGGCAGCCATGCGGCACCGCGTCACAGCAGGACATTTGCCATATCCCGCGCACCTCAGGCGAGTCCTAATTCGCCATAAGGTCAGTAATACTGTCTTTCTTTCGGCGAGACTTCCAAGGTCTTTTACGGAACCGTATCGCATTACCAAGACAAAAGTCCGATTCGGACCTATGAGGCCGAAGGCCGTTCCCGCCCGCCATCCGGCCGATAGGGCGCCAGGTAGCCCGGCACCACCGCCTCCATCGCCACCGGCCGCAGGCCCAGCGCCGCGAATCCGTCCGCCTCCGGGGAGACCACATTGTCGTGCCGCAGCAGGGCGAGCTGATCGCGGGTCAGCGGCGCGCCCGGCAGATGCTCGCCCAGCCTGGCCTGCAGCCGCGCCAGGCCCTCCGGGACCGGGAGGAGGCGGCGCGAGCGGCCGGTGACTTCCAGCACATAGCCCATCAGCTCCCGGAAGGTGGCCACCCGGGGCCCGCCCAGCTCGAAGGTGCGGCCGGCGAAGGCGCCCCCTTCCGCGGTCCGCAGGATGGCCTCGGCGACATCCCCCACATGGACGGGCTGGAAACGCGTGCCGCCGCGGATGACCGGCAGGACCGGCAGCCACCGCGCCATGGCGGCGAAGCGGTTGAAGAAATGGTCCTCCGGCCCGAAGATGATGGACGGCCGCAGGATGGTCGCCTGCGGAAAGGCCGCCCGGACCGCCGCCTCCCCGGCGGCCTTGCTGCGCGCATAGGCGCTGTCGCTTCCCGGATCGGCACCGATGGCGGAGACCTGCACCAGATGCGCGACGCCCTCCTGCCGGGCCGCGGCGCCGATGCGGCCCGGCAGCTCGCCCTGCAGCCGCTGGAAATCGCCCCGGCGCCGCTCGGCCAGGATCCCGATCAGGTTGACCACCAGCCGCGCCTCCCGCACCGCCCGCGCCAGCGCCGCGTCGGACCGCAGATCCGCGGTCCAAGGCACCACCTGCCCCAGCCGGCCCTGGGTGGACAGCGGCCGCACCGCCTCCGGATTGCGGGTGACGATCCGGCACTCATAGCCATCCCGTGCCAGGCGCGGCACCAGATGCCGCCCGATGAAGCCCGCGCCGCCGAACACCACCGCCAGTTTCCGACCCATCATCCGCGCTCCTGCTTCCCTTCTGGAACGATATGGATGCCGGCGGCCGGCGCAAGGCCACGCCACGACGAGGGGGCATATCCGCGTGATCTCCGCGCATTCCGCTTGGCGAATGGCCTCGGGCTTTGACCCCCTCCCCCCCGGGCCTTATATGCAAGGCCACCGGGGTGGGCGGCGGGCTGCCCCCGCCCATCCGCCATGCCCCGACCGACTGACAAGGTTGCCGATGCCGCTCCCGCTGATGCCGAAGGCCACCGCCGTGTGGCTGATCGAGAAGACCTCCCTCAGCTTCGAACAGATCGCCGAGTTCGTCGGCATGCATCCGCTCGAGGTCCAGGCGATCGCCGATGGAGAGGTCGCGCAGGGGATCGTCGGCTATGATCCGATCCAGAACGGGCAGTTGACGCGGGAGGAGATCCTCCGCGTCGAGGCCGATCGGAATGCTCGTCTGCGGCTGCTGGAAAGCGCGCTGCCGGCGCCGAAGAGCCGGGGCAAGGGCGCGCGCTACACCCCCGTCTCAAAGCGCAACGACCGTCCGGACGCCATCGCCTTCCTGCTGCGCAACTTCCCGCAGCTGTCCGAGGCGCAGATCGGCAAGCTGCTGGGCACCACCAAGGACACCATCGCCAAGGTGCGCGATCGCACCCACTGGAACAGCGCCAACATCAAGCCGCGCGATCCGGTGATCCTGGGCCTGTGCAGCCAATCGGACCTGAATGCCGCGGTGATGGCGGCGGGCGGCAACCCCGCCGCCCCGATGGCACCACCGGAGGACGAGGACGCGGCCTGAACAGGCCGCCGGCGCCTGGACCGGGGCGGAGCGGCAGGCTCCGCGGACAAGAAAAAAGGCCGGGGCATTCGCCGCCCCGGCCTTTTTCATGCGCCTCCTTGCCAGAAGAGGGCCTCAGCGCCGGCGCGGCGCCGCGGCCGGCTTGGGCGCCTGGGGCAGATCCTCCTCGAGCACGGTCAGGTGGATCGAGTAGGAGACCTCGCCGTCCTCGGCATCCCGGTGCGCCGTCCCGATCACCTCATCCTGCACGGCAACCTCGACCGAGAGGCCGGGCCGCGCCGGCTTCACGAGTGTGACCCTGTCGCTGCCGAGAATACGCCGCAGATAAGCCTGCACCCGCGCAATGTCCGTGGCGTCCATGCGGTGCCATCTCTCCTGTTCATGGAATAGGTCGGCCCGGGCCATGCGGCCCCGCCTCGTCGCTCCGCCGGACGGCGGGCAACCGCCCGTCGCCGCAGTGGGGTTACGTGGTGAGGTCACGTGGTGCGGGCCGGGTCGGGCTTCCATGCCCCCTGGCCATGGATTTGTCACGACCCCTTGCGCGCCGCCGGACCGGGCGCGCCGGAACGGAAAAGCCCCTGTGGCCTCGCGGCCACAGGGGCGGTTCAGGTCAGCGCTCCGATCAGCGGCCGGGGCGCAGCCGTTGCATCTCCTCCTTCAGACGGAGTTTGGCGAGTTTCAGGCGGCCAAGAGCACCGGCATCCGGTTGAGGCCTGTTGCCTTCCTCGGCGATCTGCCTCTCCAGATGGGCATGACGCTCCTGCAGGCTGCGCAAGCGGGGCTGTTGCATCATCGGCACGCGATCCTCCAATCGGTTGGCGGGCTCACGGAGCCGGCCGGGAGCCTTGTCGGGCCTCTGCCCGACCGGTTCCTCCGCGAGGCAGGGCCGCTGTAGCGCCCGTACCGTCCAGCGGGCCGCGGTGCCGGTAAAGCGGCGACCGCGCGCAACAGACGACAGAGCATGCTGTGCGGCCATGCCTGGACATGATATGGCGCATTCCCGCCCGGATGCGACTCAAACCGAACACAACTCATGAGGCTCACCCTGGCCGACCGCGACAGCCTGCTCCGCCGCCTGCACGAGCTCCGAAGCGAGCATCGTGACCTGGACACCGTCATCGCTCGCCTGGAATTGTCCTTGCTGGACCAGCTTCAGCTCCAGCGCCTGAAGAAGCGCAAGCTGAAGCTGAAGGATGAGATCGCCTGGCTGGAAAGCCGGCTGGTGCCCGACATCATCGCCTGACGCCGGGTGGCGGCGGGTCGTTCCTGGCGCCCTCCCCGGTCTTGCCCGCCGACGAATGCCCGCAAACGAAAAGGGGCGCCTCGCGGCGCCCCTCCTGTTCCGGCCGAAGCGTGCTGCTTAGCGCAGCACGATCTCGACGCGGCGGTTCTGCGGCTCGCG
>NZ_JBSXMU010000079.1:0-16969 GCF_054073225.1 Teichococcus aerofrigidensis | reverse complement strand
GATGCTGGCCGAGCAGGCGGCGCTGGGCGCGGCCCTGGCGCAGTTCTGCGACTTCCACCTCCCCGGCCTCGACAGCCCGCTGCTCGGCCTGGCGCCGGACGGTCTCGGCCTGCTTTCGCCGGTCGATTGCGGCCGCGCCATCGCCTGGGCGCAGCGCGAGGGGCGCGATCTGGGCCTGCTGGTGGGGCTGGTGCTGACCACGGGCGCCGCCGCCGCCGACCTGCTGGCCTGCCGCCTGGGCGATCTCGATCCTCAGACCGGCCTGCTGCGTCTGCCGGGCGGGGGGCGGATCCTCCTGGCGGCGGCGGACCGGCCGGCGGAGGGCGCGGCCACGGCACCCCTGCTGTCGGGCCTGCCCGCGGAGCCGGCCCTGCTGCGGCCCGTGCTGGCCGAGCTGGCGCGCTGCCTGGAATGCCCCGGGCTGGAATATCGAGGACTGGAATATCGAGGACTGGAGTCCCGGGGACTGGATTGGCCGGCGATGCAGCTGACCGGCCTGGTCGAGGCGCTGCGCGGCGGGCTGCATCCGGATGAGATCCTGCCCCTGCTCGGCCAAGGCTCGGCGGATTTTGCGAAAAATCTTGCTTTCGTTGTGCGAAAATCCTAAGGAGGAGGGAGACGCCCCGGCGTCATGCCGCCCTTCCTAGAACGGGAACCACAATGAGCATCTTCGGCAGGTCCAGCGGCGGCGAGCCGCGCATCACCTATGAGCGCTTCGATCTCTCCGCCGGCGAGGAGACCTTCGCCGGCGAGCCCGCCGCCCGCGGCACCGACCGGCTGGAGCCGCGGGTCGATCGCAGCCGCTTCCTCGCCCCGGCGCAGCTGCCCGGCACCGGCATGATGCTGATCGCCGCCGACAGCGAGCTCGAGGGCCGGCTGCGCAGCCGCGGCGTGATCCGCGTCGAGGGCGTGGTGCGCGGCGATCTCACCGCCCCCGTCGTGCTGCTCGAGGCCGGCGGCCTGGTCGAGGGCCGCATCGAGACGGAGCGGCTGCGCGTCAGCGGCACGTTGCGCGGCACGGTGGAGGCGCGCGAGATCGAGGTGGTGCGCACGGCCTTGCTGGAGGCCGAGCTGTCCTATGAGGAGATCGGCATCGAGCGGGGCGCCCGCGTGCGCGGCCTGCATCGCCAGCGCGATCCCGAGCCGGCCCCAGCCGAAACCGAAACCGAAGCCAGAATCGAAGCCGAGGCCGTGGTGGCCGCGGCCGATCCGTCTGATCCGTCGCCGGCGGCCGAGGCCGTGGACGGCCGGCCGGAGCCGGCCCTGGAGGGCGAGGCGGTGCCGCTGGCCAGCGCCATCGAGACCGCGGCCCTGGTGGCCGAGGCCGAGGCGGCGCTGCAGGACCTGGCCGAGGCCTCGAAGGTCGCCGCCGCCGGCGCCGCCCTGCTGGCCGAGGAGGGTGTCGGCGGGCTGATGGCGCTGGAGGCCGATCTGCGCGCCGTGCCGGAGCGGCTGCTGCTCGACAAGCCGGCGCAGTGAGAGGGGGGCGGTGAGCGGCCGGAGGGTGGCGCGGCCGCCATGCGCCCGGCCCCGGAGCTCCGCCCGCCGACCTCAGCGGTAGAGCGGCGTCAGCCCCGGATAGGGGATCTCCGCCAGGCCGCGCTCGCGCAGCAGCCGGTTGGCCGCCCGCGCCACCTCGCGCGGGCCGGCCTGGAAGCCGTCCAGCACGTAGTAGCCGTTGCGCAGCGGCCGCACCCGGCCGCCCAGCACGCAGCAGGCATATTGCAGCGGGGTCATCTCCTCATCCATCTCCATCGGCGAGAGGAAGGGCGAGACCTCCTGGCCCCGGCTGACCCGGCCCAGCACCCGCTGCGCCCGGCGCTGCGCATACCAGGGCTCGATGCCGAAGGCACGGGCCAGGCTGGCCACCTCCTCCCCGGCCAGCAGCCGGCGGTCGAACTCGCCGCGCCGCTCCACCGGCAGCGCGCGCCGGCGCTGCTGATTGCGCCGCTTGGGTCCGGCCGTCACCGGCTCTGGATCCACCGGCCCTGCTTCGTCCTCGTCCACGGCGCGCCATCCTTCCTGCTCCGCGCCGCGCGCGGAGGGGTCGCTCCTTCTGGAGATCGGGAGCCATCCGTTCTGGAGGGCGGGGTCTCCCGCCATGTTATGCGAAAATTTGCTGATGGCCGGCTAACGTGTCGCCCTCGCGCAGCAGAACCGTCATCCCCGGAGAAGACCGCATGGATGCCTCGATCAACGCCACCCCGCCGGCCACCGCCCGGCGCCTGGCCCGGCAACTGGAAAGCGGCTTCGCGGCCGAGATGCTGCGCGCCGCCCGGCCGCCGCAGAAATCCGGCCTGTCCGGCCGCGGCACCGGCGCGCAGGCCTTCGACAGCTTCATGGATGAGGCGCTCGGCGGTGCCCTGGTCTCGCAGGGGGGCCTGGGGCTGACGCCGGTGATCGAGCGCGCCATCGCCGCGCGCCAGGCGCCGCCGCCGGGTGCGGCGCGATGACCCCGCTGCAGGAGGCGGCCGCGCAGCTCCGCGCCGTGCTGGAGCGCGAGGCGTCGGCGGCGCGGCAGGCGCGGCTCGGCCTCTGGTCCCACCTGCCCGGCGCGCCCAGGGCCTGGCGCGAGCGGCCCTGACGACGGCCCTCGGGCGGCCCGGCGGCCCTTCGCCGGCGGAGGGCCGCCTCCCGCCCGGCGAGGGCCTGCGATACCCGCGACAAGGCCCCCGGCCGGATGGACAATCCGGCACCACGACGCCTAATGTCGCAACGCACCATCGACGCCGCCGGCCGGTCCGGCGCGCCCCCCGATATGAGGAAGACGCCATGAGCAGCACGGCCAAAGGGTCCGTCACCGTCGCGCTGGACGGATCCAACAAGTCCGCCACCCTGCCGCTGATCCAGGGCTCGATCGGCCCGGACGTTTTCGATATCCGCAAGCTCTACAGTGAACTGGGCGTCTTCACCTTCGACCCGGGCTATGGCGGAACCGCCGCCTGCGAGAGCAAGATCACCTACATCGACGGCGACGAGGGCGTGCTGCTGTATCGCGGCTACCCCATCGAGCAGCTCGCCGAGAAGTCGAACTTCCTCGAGGTCTCCTACCTGCTGCTGAACGGCGAGCTGCCGACGGCGCAGCAGCTGAAGGACTTCGACCGTGGCGTGACGCTGCACACCATGGTGCACGAGCAGCTGCGGCGCTTCTTCGACGGCTTCCGCCGCGACGCCCACCCGATGGCGATCCTCTGTGGCGTGGTCGGCGCCCTCTCCGCCTTCTACCACGACAGCCTGGACATCAACGATCCGGCGCAGCGCGAGATCAGCGCCTTCCGCCTGATCGCCAAGGTGCCGACCATCGCCGCCTGGGCCTACAAGTACTCGATCGGCCAGCCCTTCATGTATCCGAGGAACGATCTCTCCTACGCGGAGAACTTCCTCTACATGCTGAACGCCGTGCCGGCCGAGGAATGGAAGCCGAACCCGATCCTCAGCCGCGCGATGGACCGCATCCTGGTCCTGCACGCCGATCACGAGCAGAACGCCTCCACCTCCACCGTCCGGCTGGCGGGCTCGACCGGCGCCAATCCCTTCGCCTGCGTCGCCGCCGGCATCGCCGCGCTCTGGGGCCCCGCGCATGGCGGCGCCAACGAGGCGGTGCTCAAGATGCTGGGCGAGATCGGCAGCGTCGAGAACATCCCGGACTTCATCGAGAAGGTGAAGGACAAGAATTCCGGCGTGAAGCTGATGGGCTTCGGCCATCGCGTGTACAAGAACTTCGACCCGCGCGCGAAGATCATGCAGGCAACCTGCCATGAGGTCCTGGCCGAGCTTGGCATCAAGGACGAGCCGCTGCTGGATCTCGCCATGGCGCTGGAGAAGATCGCGCTGGAAGACGACTATTTCGTCTCCCGCAAGCTCTATCCGAACGTCGATTTCTATTCGGGCATCATCCTGAAGGCGATGGGCATCCCCACCCACATGTTCACCGTCCTCTTCGCGGTGGCGCGCACCGTGGGCTGGGTGAGCCAGTGGAAGGAGATGATCGAGGATCCGGCGCAGCGCATCGGCCGGCCGCGGCAGATCTACACCGGCCCCGCGCAGCGCGACGTCGTGTCGGTCGAACAGCGCGGCTGAACCCGTGGATGCGGCATCCCGCCGCCCGCCTTCGCCCATGACCAGAATGAGCCCGCCCGGCAGCGCCGTGGCGGGCTTTTTCGTGCCGCAGGACAACATGAAGTAGAATATCAAGAACTTGTGGCAAACCATTGTCCCGCCGCGCGCCACGGGAAGTATCATTGAAGTACTGGGTCTGCCGCCAGCCTCTGGAGGCGGAACTCCCTGAGACCTTTTCTCCCGGGATCTCTTTATTTTTGATGAATTTACCTTGATCACAATACCGCGATTGGCTGATATACGCCTGTAGGTTGAAAATCTCGGGTGGAACTACTGAAATGGGCGATATGATGAGGGCGGATCTCCAGCATCGCTCGCTGGATGACCTTGTGCGCCGACGCCTGCGCGGCTGGCCCCAGAAGCCGCCAGGAGCTTTGGATTCGCTGAAGCAAAAGGGCATCTGGATGCGGGCCCGTCCCGGCGAGCCTGACACGGTGACGCATCCCTTCCTGCGCCTGCCCGGCTCCAATCGCCTTCGCACGGTGCCGGATGGGTTGTGGCTGCACTTCAGCCCCGATCCGGCGGATGCCTATGTCGACATCCTTTGCATCGAGGCCTGCTCCACCTTGCAGAATCTGCTGGACAAGCGCTCGCGCTTCGCGCCGTCCACCACGTCCCTGCTGGCCGTCTGCCCGGTGGCCTGGCTGACCGCGCCTTTGCAGGCGGACGATCCGCTGCCGCGCTGGCGCCGCATCAAGCTGTTGCGCCAGGCGCCCGAGGAACCGCTGGTGCTGCCGGTGCGCGATGTGCGGGTGCTCTATGGCCTGAAGACGCGGCAGTATGACGGTTTCGCGCGCACGCAGATGCCACAGGCGCACGAGTACTTCTGCCCGATGGATGCGCTGACGGATGCCGATGGCGCCAGCAATCCCGCCATGCAGGCGCTGATCGCCCGGGCCTCCGGCGCGGCCAACTTCATGCGGCTGCCGTGAACGGCGGCCAGCGCCCCCGGCCCTGCCGCCGGGGAGGCGCCGGCCCCGGTTCAGGCGGGGAGGTTGTTGCTACCCTCCAGCCCGATCCGGGCGGCCAGGGCCAGTTCCTCCACCACCTCGCGCAGGGATTCGGCGGGACGGGCCGGGACCGGGGCCGGGAGCCTCGTGCTGCCGTCATACTCGAACAGGATCTCGCTCGTCGGCAGGCGTTGCACCCGGCATTGGCGGCGGGAGAAAGCCAGTCCTTCGTCGCGGACCTGCCGCTCGTACTGGGCGCCCATGATGAAGGCGCCCTGGGGCGAACGGCGCCAGGCGCGCTCCAGCATGCCCAGCATCAGGTACCAGGACGCCCCCTGATTGACCGCGCCGGAACCGGCTTCCAGGAAATAGGTGTTGGCGCCGAAGTCGATGCCGGAGAAGCCGGCCAATCCGTTCTCCCCCGCGCGGGCGATGGCGATGAAGTTGCGCGGACCAAGGGCCGCGAGGCGCAGCAGGAAGCGCGGCAGGGTGCGCCGGAGCGTGAGGCCCAGAGCCTTGCGGCTGGAGAGCTGCGCCCGCAGGCCGTTCAGCGCGCCCCAGTCGGCCAGCGACGCCAGGCCATGCCGCAGGCTCACCGCCAGCCCGGGATGTGTCTCGCGGGCCCGCTTGGCGTTGCGCTTGGCATTGCTGCTGACCTCGCGCAGATAGCCGTCCCAATGCGGCCACTGGCGGAAGTCGACCACATCGAGGGTGATGGGCTCCACCTGCGTGATGACGACGCCGGGCAGCGCCTGCAGCAACGGATCGCGCGGAGCCTCCAGATTCCACTGCGAGCCGTAATGGTATGCACCAGGGCCGAGATGCCGCAGGACCGCCTGCATGACCTCGCTCCAGCGGTGGGCATGGCCGGGCAGGAGCTGCAGGGAATCGGCGAAGACGCGCCGCCGCCGGCCGATCCCCACCGCGCATTGCGCGATCTTGGTCCGCCGCCCGTCCTCGACGAGCAGGATCTCCAGCCGGCGCAGGCGGAAGAGGCGATGATGATCCAGCTGCCAGGCCCACAGGGCATGCCAGGCGCAACGGAACGATGCTCCGCACGCCATGGCGAAGTCATCCCATTCGTCCGGAGAGATCCTGTCCTCGGAGACGTCCACGACTGGCGACATTGCATTTTCCCGGCTTTTGCTGGTGCTGACGAAGGACCGCACCACCTCCGCTAGAAGGTTATAGCCGCCGCCATGAGGCTCGGGATCATAATTTGGATTAATTCTTAATAATTAATCATTCCGATAAATACTCGATTTTCCGCTTCAAATGGCCGCCGCGGGTTCCCGCTTGCTGAATAGTGAGCAATCTTCCGCCGCATCCAGTCCTCACCCCGGCGGCGACGAGGGGCCGGCGACGCGGCGGAGGTCGGCCTCGTCCAGCGTCTCCTTCTCCAGCAGCTGGCGCGCGCTGCGCTCGAGCACCTCCCGGCGCTCGCCCAGCAGGGCGAGGGTCTTCTCGAAGGCCTGCTGCACGATGCCGCGCACCTCCTCATCGACCGCCGCCGCCGTCTCGTCCGAGTAGTTCCGCTCGGTCCCGCCCATGCCGGGCAGGGTGGGGGCGAGGTAGGAGCGGCTGTCCTTCTCCAGCGAGACATGGCCGATGCGATCCGTCATGCCGTAGCGCGTCACCATCGAGCGGGCGATGTCGGTCACGCGCGCCAGGTCGTCGGCCGCGCCGGTGGAGAGGTGCCCGAAGACGATCCACTCCGCCGCCCGGCCACCGAGCAGCACCGCCATCTTCCCTTCCAGTTCCTCGCGCGTCATCAGGAAGCGGTCCTCGGTCGGGCGCTGGATGGTGTAGCCGAGGGCGCCGACGCCGCGCGGGATGATCGAGACCTTGTGCACCGGGTCGGAGCCCGGCACCGCCATGGCGACCAGGGCATGGCCCATCTCGTGATAGGCGACGATCTCCCGCTCGCGCGGGTTCAGCAGGCGGTTGCGCTTCTCGAGGCCGGCGATGATGCGCTCGACGGCGTTGTTGAAGTCCTGCATGGCGACCGCCTCGGCCTGCCTGCGCGTCGCCAGCAGCGCCGCCTCGTTGACCAGATTGGCGAGGTCGGCCCCGGTGAAACCGGGTGTCAGCGCGGCGATCTCCTCCGGCCTCACATCCGGCGCCAGTTGCACCTTGCGAAGATGCACCGCCAGGATGTCGATCCGCCCCTTCTTGTCCGGACGGTCCACCAGCACCTGCCGGTCGAAGCGCCCGGCGCGCAGCAGGGCCGGGTCCAGGATCTCCGGCCGGTTGGTCGCGCCGAGCAGAACCAGGCCGGTCGAGGAATCGAAGCCGTCCAGTTCCACCAGGAGCTGGTTCAGCGTCTGCTCCTTCTCGTCATTGCCGCCGCCGAAGCCGCCGACGCCGCGGGCACGGCCCATGGCGTCCAGCTCGTCGATGAAGATGATGGCCGGCGCCTTCTCCCGGGCCTGGGTGAAGAGATCGCGCACCCGGGCGGCGCCGACGCCCACGAACATCTCGACGAACTCGGAGCCCGAGATCGAGAAGAAGGGCACCCTCGCCTCTCCCGCCACGGCCTTGGCGAGCAGGGTCTTGCCGGTGCCGGGCGGCCCGACCAGCAGCACGCCCTTGGGCATCCGCCCGCCCAGGCGCCCGTATTCCTGGGGATTGCGCAGGAAGTCGACGATCTCGCGCAGCTCGTCCTTCGCCTCGTCCACCCCCGCCACATCCTCGAATCGGACGCGGGTGTCGGTCTCGACATAGACCTTGGCCTTGCTGCGGCCGACCTGCATCAGCCCGCCCATGCCGCGGCCCATGCGGCGCAACAGGAACATCCAGACGCCGATGAACAGCGCCATGGGGATGATCCAGGAGAGCAGGTCGCGCAGGAAGGTGCTCTCCACCTGCCCGGTGAACTCGACATTGTAACGCTGCAGCTCCTGCGCGAAATCCGGGTCGACTCGGGTCGTGGTGAACCGTGTCTGCCCGCCCTCCAGCGGTTCCTTCAGCCGGCCCTGGATGAAGCGGTCCGAGATGCCGATCTGCGCCACCTTGCCGTCGCGCAGCAACTGCTCGAACTGGCTGTAGGGAATCGGCGCCACCGCCTGCTGGGCGGCGATCACGTACTGGATGATGGCGATGCCCAGCAGGGCGGCCAGCCAGTAGCTGATATTGAACCGGGCCTGAGGCTTCATCCTGTCACCTTGCCGTTCCGCCGCCTGCCGCGGCTCCGGCGCGAGGATGCCGCGTCCGGCGCGGGCGCGATAGCTCCCGGCCGGTCAGGAGCCGCCCAGCCGGGCCACGCCGCCCTGCGCCGTGAGGCCGAGGCAGGCGGGGTGCCCGCACTCCGTGGCGAGACGGGAGGTGTTCAGGAACCCCGGCAAGGGTTCCTCCAGGTGCAGGACGCCGGCCAGGCGGCCGATCCCCGGCCAGTCCATCAGGGCGATGCCGGCCAGCATGGCGCCGGCGGCGCAGAACATGGTGAGGGTGTGCAGCCATTTTGGCGTCATCGGGAAAGGTCCGCTTTCTGCTGGGCCCAGCCTAGGACGCGGCAGGTTTCGTCATGGTTAAGACCCGGGCCGCCGGGCCCCCAGGGCTTTCCATGATGCATCGCAGCAACCAACCGGTCGCGGAACGGTTAGTCCTCCGCGAAAGGTTCGCGCCGGCACCGGCCAAACGGGGCCGATCACAGGCGCCGGGACATCATCATGCGCTACAGGTTGGGATGCGAGTTGGGCTACGAGGTCCAGGAGGCGGAAGGCGCGCCGCTGGTGTTCAATGTTGAGGCGCAGCGCACCGCCCGCCAGGCGGTGGTGGAGGAGCGGCTGACGCTCTCGGCCGAGGCGCCGCAGGACCGCTTCCTGATGCCCGAGAGCGGCAACCGCTATCTGCGGGTTCAGGCCCCGCGCGGCCCCCTGACCCTCCGCTACGAGGCGGTGGTGGAGCTGGCGCCCGAGAGCGTCGACCCAGCGGCGGTGGGCGAGATGCCGGCCGCTCGCCTGCCCCTCGAGGTGCTGACCCACCTCTATCCGAGCCGCTACGTCGAATCGGACCTGCTCGAACCCTTCGCCCGGAAGGAGTTCGGCGCCCTGCCGCCCGGTCATCAGCGGGTGACGGCGATCTGCAACTGGGTCCGCGACCGGCTCGACTACGTGCCCGGCAGCAGCGACGAGCACACCTCGGCCCGCGACACGCTGCTGCAGCGCCAGGGGGTCTGCCGGGACTTCTCGCATCTCTCCATGGCGTTCTGCCGCGCCCTCGGCATTCCGGCGCGCTTCGTCAGCGCCTATGCCTGGCGGCTGTCGCCGCCGGATTTCCATGCCGTGATGGAGGCCTGGCTGGAAGGGCCGGAGGGCGGCGCCTGGTATCTCTTCGACGCCACCCGCATGGCGGCGCCGGACGGGCTGGTGCGCATCGGCATCGGGCGGGACGCCGCGGAGGTCGCCTTCTGCTCGCCCTATGGGTCGGTGGACTGCGGCAGCCCCAAGGTCTGGATCAGCGCCCTCGACCGATCCGACGACGCACCCTCGACCATCGCCGCGATCAGCCTCGCCTCCCTCTGAGGACGCGCCCGGGGCGCCCGACTTCACGCCCTGTTTTGATGACGGTCGGGACCGGCTGGTCTACTCCCCCGCGCATGAGCGAAATCGCGGGATATGCGGCGGCCATGCTGCTTTTCGGCACGTCGGTCGGGCTGATGGCCTGGGCCTGGTTTCTCTGAACCAGGCTCGCCTTCCCTTGCCGCCGCCCGGACCGCCCCGCTACGCCTTGCCGCCCTTCAGAACCGCGAAGGGATTGCGCCTCCGGGGTTCCTCCACCACGTCGTCGCCGACCTCCGGCAGGCTGGCGCCGGGTGCGCGCGGATAGGGGTCGAGGGCCAGGGAAAGCTGCTCCGCGAGCGCCTCGCCCAGTTCCATGACGCCATGCTCGGTGGGGATCTCGTCCGGCCCCTCCGCGTCATCCGCGGGCTCCCGCCCGGCGGGGAGGAAACGGAGGTCCACCTCATCCCGCACCAGCTCCCCGAAGGGCTCGAGCGTGATGACGCAGGTCTGCACCACCCGCGCCTCGAGGGTGCCGCGCGCCCGCACGGTGCCGCCAGGCTCATTGCTCAGGTCGAGCTCTGCGACCAGGGACTCGATGGCGGGAATGCCGAAGCGCAGCGCCAGGGCGGCGCATTCCGCGGGGGTGGCCTCCAGTCGCCGGTGCCGTCCCTCCGGGCCCACCGCCGCCCAGGGCAGGGAGCGGGGAAATTCCAGCCTGTTCTCGTCGCTCATGCCAGGGGGTCCTCCAACCGGTGTCCGGGATCAGGAAAGCGCGCCTCCCCCTTCAACAGGGTTTCCATGGCCTGGCCGGCGAGGAGGGCATCCGTCTCGAGCGCGAGCGCGGCCAGCCGTGCCGGTCCCGGCGCCGTGGCCGGCACCGCGCCCCGCCAGACATTGCGGGCCAGCGCCTCGGCCAGGGCCGCGGCGTCGCCGGCGGCGAGCGGCGCCTCATAGGCCTGCGCACGGCCATGGAAGGCTTCCCACATATTCTTCACCCGTCGCGCGATGGACATGTCGCCCACGCCCATTTCCCGCAGGTTGAAATCCATGTCGGCGAACATGGCATCGAACACGGCCTGCGCCAGGGCCGCGCCGCGGGGGTCGCTGTCCCGGTGCAGGCGGCGGATCAGCAGGGCCGTCTGGAGGCCGATCAGGTCGAAGCGTCCGTCGAGAGTGTCCGGCACGCCCAGCGCCTCGAAGAAGACCGGATGCCGCGCCGCGCGCACGGCGGCGCCATAGAGCTCGAAGCCCTGCCGCTCATGAGGCTTGCGGCGGAACAGGCCGAACAGGGCCATGGTCGTGGCGTCTCCTCGGCCCCGCCGGGCGGCAGGCCGGTTGACCCCGGTGCGGGGCGGTGGCAATCGACCGTGCAGATGGACCGCAACCCAGCGCCGGTCAATGCGGCGCCGCCCGCCCGGAAGACGGGCGCACCTTCTGGCCGACAGGAATCGGGACACCCGTGAGCAGCAGCGACACCTTCCGCAGCAAGACGCCCAGCCGCGCCCCGCGCCGCCTGCCCGGCCTCGCCCTGGCGCTCAGCCTGACCCTGGCCGGCTGTTCCTTCTTCCAGGCGGCACCCGTGATGCGCGGCAACCGCGCCGACCCGGACCTGCTGGCGCAGCTTCAGCCGGGCGTGCAGACCCAGGCGGATGTCCAGGCGCTGCTGGGCTCGCCGAGCGCCACCGGCACCTTCGACCGCAACAGCTGGTACTACATCAGCTCGGTCACGCGGATGCGCCCGGCCAGCCATGACGGGCGCGAGCGGGAACGGGTGGTCGCCATCGACTTCAACGAGCAGGGCGTCATCCGCACCATCCGGCAGATGGGCGAGGACGACATGCGCGATGTCGGCATGGTGGAGCGCACCACGCCGGTGCCCGGCACGGAACGCACGCTGCTGCAATCGCTCTTCGGCAATATCGGCCGCGTCGGCGCGGGCAACCTGGGCGCCGAGCAGGGCCCCGGCACCGGCCCGGGCCGCTGATCCACCATCGCCCGGCGGCCCGCCGCTGGCCGGGCCGCGGGTGCGATGCCCGCGCCGCAGTCCAGCACTGCGCGGGATGCAACTTGTCGGAAAAGGCGGCTTTCTGTCTTCTGGTGACATGTCAGAACCAGAAGAACACGCCTCACCGGCCACCATGCCGGGAGAGCGGAGGAACGTCACCCGCCTCGCCATAGCCCAGGCCCTGGCGGGGGCGAACGCCACGATCATCTTCGCCACCGGCGCGGTGATGGGGAACACGCTGGCGCCGGACAAGAGCCTCGCCACCCTGCCCATCACCCTCTTCGTGCTGGGCATGGCCAGCGGCACCATCCCTTCGGGGGCGCTGGCGAGCCGCTATGGCCGGCGGGCCAGCTTCCTCTTCGGCGCCGCCTGCGGCGTGCTGGTCGGCCTGCTCTCGGCCCATGCGGTGCTGATCGGCTCCTTCTGGCTGTTCTGCGGCGCCACCTTCTTCGGCGGCGCCTATGCCTCGGTCGCCATGAGCCTGCGTTTCGCCGCGGCTGATTGCGCGCCGCCGCAGCGCCGCGCCCGCGCCATCTCCCTGGTCATGGCGGGCGGGGTCTTCGCCGGCGTGCTGGGCCCGCAGCTCGTCACCCACACCATGGACCTCTGGCCGCCCTACCTCTTCGCCGTCACCTATCTCGCGCAGGCGGGGCTCGCCGTGCTCTGCGCCCTGGTGCTGATGAGCGTGCGCGTGCCCTCGCCGCGGATGTCGGGCGCCGCGCGCGGCCGGCCGCTCGCCGAGATCGCGCGGCAGCCGCGCTTCATCGCCGCCGTCGCCGCCGGCGCCGTCTCCTACCTGATCATGAACTTCCTGATGACCTCGGCGCCGCTGGCCATGCGGCTGTGCGGCCTGACGCAGGGGGATGCCAATCTCGGCCTGCAATGGCATGTCATCGCCATGTATGGGCCGGCCTTCTTCACCGGTGGCCTGATCGCCCGCTTCGGCGCCCCGCGCGTGGTGCTGGCCGGCCTGTTCCTCTCCGCCCTGGCGGCGGTGGCCGGGCTGAGCGGGCTCTCCGTCGGCCATTTCTGGATCAGCCTGATCCTGCTTGGCCTCGGCTGGAACTTCGGCTTCGTCGGCGCCTCCACCATGGTGGTCGACAGCCACCGCCCGGAGGAACGGGCCAAGGTCCAGAGCCTGAACGATTTCCTGGTGTTCGGCGTGATGGTGGTGGGTTCGCTGGCCTCGGGCGGCCTGCTCAACCGGTACGGCTGGGCCATGGTCTGCTGGGTCTCGATCCCGCCCCTGCTGCTGGCCGCCGCGACGCTCTGGCTGGCCCGCGAGGCGCCGGCCCGCCGCCCCGCCTGCGGCGGCCGGCGCGGCTCCAGGGAGGCTGGCCGCTCAGAAGTGGCTCCAGCCGCCCTGCCCGAGCGGCAGGACGCCGCCATCCGCGCCCCGCACGACCACCCTGGCCTCCCCCGCCTGGAAGCGGCCGATGCGCGTGACGGCCGTGCCGGCGGCGGCCGCCGCCGCCAGGATGGCCGGCGCCGCCCCGGCCGGCGCGGCGAACAGCAGCTCGTAGTCGTCGCCCCCGGTCAGCAGGCGCGGCAGGAGCACGGCCTCCGCCGCCAGCAGCGCCGAGGCCTCCGGCGACAGCGGCACGGCGGCCGCCTCGATCGTCGCGCCGCAGCCCGCCGCCCGGCAGAGATGGCCGAGATCCTGCACCAGCCCGTCCGAGACATCCATCGCCGCGCTGGCCAGGCCGGCCAGGGACCGGCCAAGCGCCAGGCGCGGCCGCGGCAGCCTGTAGCGTCCGGCGAGGACGCCGCCGGGATCGGCGGGGAACTCCCCGCGCAGCACGCCGAGCCCCAGCGTCCCGTCGCCGATGCTGCCCGAGACCCAGATCTCCTGCCCCGGGGCCGCGCCCGTCCGGCGCAGGGCGCGCCCTGGCGCCACATGGCCCAGGATGGTCAGCGAGAGGCAGGCCGGGCCGGGGATGGAGACCGTATCGCCGCCGAGCAGCGAGAGGGCAAAGGTCTCCTGATCCTCCGCCAGCCCGGCGCAGAAGCCGGCCAGCCAGCCCTCCGGCAGCGCCTTCGGCAGCGCCAGGGTCATCAGGTAGCCGAGCGGCGCCGCGCCCATGGCGGCGAGGTCGGAGAGGTTGGTGCGCAGCAGCTTGCGCCCCAGCGTCGCGGGCGGATCGTCGGGCAGGTAGTGCACGCCCTCGACCATGGCATCGGCCGCCAGCACCAGCTCGCGCCCGGGCGGCGGCGCCAGCACGGCGGCATCGTCGAGGAGGTCGAGCGCCCCCGGCCCGGCCAGCGGCCGGAAATGCCGGGCGATGAGGGAGAATTCGGGCGGCAGGGTCATGCGGCCATTCTCGCCCCGCCGCCCCTCCGGGGAAAGACCCGTGCGGGCGGGGCCGGCGACCCCGCCCGCCGTCTCAGCGCTGGAACTCGCCGGCGCGCAGGTGCCGCGCCATGGCATCGAGCACGCCATTGGCGAAGCGCGGCTCCTCGCCGCTGAAGAAGCCGTGCGCGATGTCCATGTACTCGTTGATCACCACGCGCGCCGGCGGCTCGGCGCCGGAGGAGAGCTCGAAGGCGGCGGCGCGCAGCAGGGCGCGCAGCACGGGATCGAGCCGCGCCACCGTCCATTCGCCCGCCAGGTGCCCCGCGACGATGCCGTCCAGCGTCTCGCCCTGGCGGGCCACGCCGCGCACCAGCTGGGCGAAGAGCGGCACGTCGGCCAGCGGCACGCGGCCATCCTCGAAGCCTCCCGCATCGGGGCCGATGCGGTGGCGGATGAACTGGTCCAGCACCGTCTCGGCCGATTCGCCGCTCTGCTCGCTTTGGAACAGGGCCTGGATGGCGGCGACGCGCGAGCCGGTGCGCGGGCGCCCCTGGGTGGCGGGGCGCCGGCCGGCGGGGCGGGCCGTAGGGGGGGAGGCCGTCATCGCGTGTTCCACTTCCGCGCCAGGGCGATCTGGCCCAGCAGGGCCTGCGCCGCCTCGGCGCCCTTGTTGTGCCGGTCATCGGCGCTGCGCGCCTCGGCCTGGGCCAGGGTCTCGACCGTCAGGAGGCCGAAGCCGAGCGGCACCCCGGTCTCGCCGCCGATGTCCATCACGCCCTGGCACACGGCCTCGCAGATGAACTGATAGTGGTCGGTCTCGCCCTTCACCACGCAGCCATGCAGCAGATAGCCGTCCCAGCCGCCCTGGCGGATGGCCATGCGCAGCGCGGCGGGCAGTTCGAAGGCGCCGGCCACATCGACCACCTGCAGCGAGGCGGCGGCCTCGGCCAGCACCCGCTCGGCGCCGCGCCGCATGCCGGCGCAGACGCCGGCGTAATAGGGCGCCTGGATCAGCAGGATCCGCGGCGCCGGGCCGGGAATGACGGGGGTGGCGCGCTCCGGCGCGTCGACGGTGCTCATGGGGCGCTGTCCTCGATGCGGCGGGTCTCGGCCACGGTCAGGCCATAGCCTTCGAGACCGACGATGGGCCGCGGATGGTTGGAGAGCAGGATCATCTCGCGGACGCCGAGATCGGCCAGGATCTGCGCGCCGATGCCATAGTCGCGCAGCTCCGGCGGCGCGGTGCGGTCGCGCCCGGCGCGGACGCGCTCCGAGATCGCCGTCGGCTTGACGTCGCGGATCATCACCACGACGCCCCGTCCGGCGGCGGCGATCTCGGCCATGGAGCGTTGCAGGTCATGCGGACCGGCGGTGCCGAGCAGGTCGGACAGCACGTTGACGGCATGCATGCGCACCAGAACCGGGCCGCCGCGCGCGACATCGCCCTTCACCAGCGCGATATGCTCGCCGTATTCGAGCTTGTTCGCATAGACGTGCAGACGCCACTCGCCCCGGCCGGAGGCGTCCGGCAGCACGCCCTCCTCGATCCGCGTCACCAGCCGCTCGGTGCGGCGGCGATGCGCGATCAGGTCGGCGATGGTGCCGAGCTTGAGGCCGTGATGCTGGGCGAAGCTGACCAGGTCCGGCAGCCGGGCCATGGTGCCGTCCTCGTTCATGATCTCGCAGATCACGCCCGAGGGGTTGAGCCCGGCCATGCGGGCGAAGTCCACCGCCGCCTCGGTATGGCCGGCGCGCACCAGCGTGCCGCCCTCGCGCGCGACCAGCGGGAAGACGTGCCCCGGCGTGACGATATCCTCCTGCCGCGATTCCGGGTTGATGGCGACGGCGACGGTGCGGGCGCGGTCGGCGGCGGAGATGCCGGTGGTGACCCCCTCCCGCGCCTCGATCGAGACGGTGAAGGCGGTCTGGTGCCGCGTGCCGTTGCTCTGCGCCATCAGCGGCAGGCCGAGCTGCTCGACCCGTGCCTTGGTCATGGCGAGACAGATCAGGCCGCGCGCGTGGCGGGCCATGAAGTTGATCGCGTCCGGCGTGGCGAACTGGGCGGGGATGACGAGGTCGCCCTCGTTCTCGCGATCCTCGTCATCGACCAGGATGAACATGCGGCCGCGCCGGGCCTCCTCCAGCAGCTCCTCGGTCGGGCTGAGAAACTCCGCGTAGGAGGTCCGGTTGGTCAGGACGGTCATGCCTCGAACTCCGCCACATTGAACTGCCTGAGCCGCGCCACGTAGCGGGCCAGCATGTCGATCTCGATATTCACCGCATCTCCCGGCCGGCGGTCGCCCAGCGTGGTGACGGCGGCGGTGTGCGGGATCAGGTTGACGCCGAAGCGCGCGCCCTCGACCTCGTTGACGGTGAGGGAGACGCCCTCCACGGTCACGCTGCCCTTGGGCGCGACGAAGCGGGCCAGCTCCGGCGGCAACTGGAACAGGCATCGCAGCGAGCCGTTCTCCGGCGTGACGGAGAGCATCTCGGCCACGCCATCGACATGGCCGGAGACGACGTGGCCGCCCATCTCGTCGCCCATGCGCAGCGCCCGCTCCAGGTTGATCCGGCTGCCCTCGGCCCAGCTTTCGAGCGTGGTCCGCGACAGGGTCTCGCCCGAGACCTCGACGGTGAAACGGTCGGCCGCCAGCGCCACAACGGTCAGGCAGCAGCCCGAGCAGGCGATCGAGGCGCCGATCGCCGCCCCCTCCAGCCAGCCCCCCGGCGTCTCGATCAGGAGGCGCATGTCCTGCCCGGCGCCGATCGGCTCCAGGCCCGCGACGGTGCCGACGGCGGTGATGATGCCGGTGAACATTCAGGCCGCTCCCGCGCTGGTGAACTCGCTCAACAGATCCGGCCCCAGCTCCTCCAGGGCGATGCGGCGGTATCTGGGCATCTCGGCCAGCCGCGCCAATGGCAACGCCTCCGCGGCCGGGCGGCCGTCGCCGCCCAGGATGGCGGGGGCGTGGAACCAGGCCAGCCGGTCCACCAGCCCGGCGCGCAGCAGGGCGGCGGCGAGGCCGGCGCCGCCCTCGGACAGCACGCGGGTCAGCCCCTGCGCCGCCAGGGCGCGCAGCAGGGCCGCGGCGTCGAGCCC
>NZ_JBSXMU010000078.1:0-17258 GCF_054073225.1 Teichococcus aerofrigidensis | reverse complement strand
GGCCCTCGCCGTTCTGGCCTTCACCGTTGCGGTCCTCGGGGGGAGCCCCGGCCGCCTCGCCAGCGGCCGGCGCCTCACCCGAGACCTCGGCCCTGGCGGCCGGCGTCGCCTCGGGCGCGGTCACGGCCGGCATCTCGGCCTCTTCCTCCGGCGCGTAGTCCATGCGGAGCGCCGCCGGGGCGCTGGGCGGCTCGACCACCGTCTGCGCCCGCAGCGTCTCGATCCGGATCGCCGGCGGCAGCAGGGAGGCATCCGGCTGGAAGAACACCGACATCCCGTAGCGCGCCTCGATCTCGGCCAGGCGGTCGCGGCGGCGGTTCAGGATGTGCATCGCCAGGTCGGGGGCGATGTGCACGGCGATCTCGGCGGCGCGGCGGCGGCCACCCTCCTCCTCGATCTGCCGCAGCACCTGCAGCGCGCTGCTCTCCGGCGTGCGGACGATGCCGAGGCCCTGGCAATGCGGACAGGTGACGAAGGAATGCTCGGTCACGCTGGGGCGCAGCCGCTGCCGGCTCATCTCCAGCAGGCCGAAATGGCTGATCCGGCCGACCTGGATGCGGGCGCGGTCGTGGCGCAGCGCCTCCTTCAGCCGGCGCTCGACCTGGGCATCGTTGCGCGAGGACTCCATGTCGATGAAGTCGATCACGATCAGCCCGGCGAGGTCGCGCAGGCGCAACTGGCGCGCCACCTCGTCGGCGGCCTCCAGGTTGGTGCGCAGCGCCGTGTCCTCGATGTGCCGGTCCCGCGTGGCGCGGCCCGAGTTCACGTCGATCGAGACCAGCGCCTCGGTCTGGTTGATGACCAGGTAGCCGCCCGACTTCAGCCGCACGGTGGGCGACATCATCGCGTCGAGCTGGGCATCGACGCCATGGCGCGCGAAGAGCGGGACGGTCGGGTCCTTGTACAGCCGGATCTTGCGGTCGTTGTGCGGCATCAGCATCCGCATGAACTCGCGCGCCTGGCGGTAGGCGTCCTCGCCCTCGATCTGGATCTCCTCGATGTCGCGGCCGAAGACGTCGCGGATCGAGCGCTTGATGAGGTCGGCCTCCTCATAGATCAGCGCGGGGGCGACCGAGTCCAGCGTGCGCTCGCGGATATCGTCCCACAGCCGCAGCAGGTACTCGCAGTCGCGCCGGATCTCGGGCTTGGGCCGGCCGGCGCCGGCGGTGCGGACGATCAGGCTCATGCCGCGCGGCATGCCGAGTTCCTGGATCACCTCGCGCAGCCGCTTGCGGTCGGCGACCGAGGTGATCTTGCGGGAGATGCCGCCGCCGCGCGGGCTGTTCGGCATCAGCACGGAGAAGCGGCCGGCCAGGCTGATATAGGTGGTCAGCGCCGCGCCCTTGTTGCCGCGCTCCTCCTTGACGACCTGCACCAGCATGATCTGCCGGCGGCGGATCACCTCCTGGATCTTGTAGTGGCGCAGGAAGCGCGGCGGGATGCGGCGCTCGGCCCGGCCCTCGTCGGAATCGCCGTTGCGGCTCTCGCCCTGGCCCCGGCCACCCAGCGTCTCGGGCGCGGCCTCGGGCTCATCCTCGCCGCCCTCCTCGTCGGCCTCGGCCAGCAGGGCCTCCGGCTCGGCGCTGCGGTGCTCGGCCGTCGTCATGGGCTGGGCGCGCGGCGTGCCGGGCCGGCCGGCCTCGTCGTCGCCGCCCTCGGCCTCTCCCGAGGTCCCGTTGCCCTCGGCGGGGGCGTCATCCCGGCGCGGCGCGCCGGCGTCGTCGGCGAACCGCTCGATGGCGGCGGCCATGGCCTCCGCCTCGTTCTCGCCGACGGGCTCGTCGTCCTCATCCTCCTCGTCCTCGGCCGCCTCGGCGGCCTGCAGGGCGAGCAGGCGCTCGCGGTCGGCGACGGGGAGCTGGTAGTAGTCGGGATGGATCTCGCCGAAGGCCAGGAAGCCATGGCGGTTGCCGCCATACTCGACGAAGGCGGCCTGCAGGCTGGGCTCCACCCGGACCACCTTGGCCAGGTAGATATTGCCCTTCAGGGGCCGCTTGTTCTCGGTCTCGATGTCGAATTCGTCGAGCCGGTTGCCGTCCAGCACCACCACGCGAGTCTCGTCGCTGTGGGATGCATCGATCAGCATGCGCTTGGTCATGAACCGGGATGCTCCGTGCCGCCGGCGCAGTCGCGCGGCCGACGGCGGCAATAGGTGGGCAGGCCCGAGGCTACGGGGTCGCGCAGGCGGCGTGGCGGCTTGGGTGCCATGCGGCTCTGGTTCCGACCTCTCGTCTCGGCGGGCCGCGCCCCTGGAAAGAGGGGGGGCCCTGATGTTGAGCGCGCCGCGCGCAGGCCCCGGGACCGCGCCCCTGGATCGCGCGACGCGATACCCTTCGGCACGAACGGGCCAGCGGCTGGCGGGTCCAGGACAGCCGGCCATCGGCCGCGCCACCCTTCCACGCCATTGGATTCCGCGCCGGTGGAGTGGACAGCGGGATGCCGGCGCGCTGAAAGGCCGGAACCCCGCAACACGGGGGCAGCCTCCTGCCGGATCCTTCGCGCCGCGCCGGTTTCGGCCCCGCCGGATGAGGCGGGAGCGGAAAAAGGCCGGGCGGCCGCGCCCGGAACCTCCACCGGCGGCGTCTGCCGCCGGGGCAAGGCACCATAGGCCCCCCCCTCGCCTTCCACAAGGCATTGCAAGGCTCAGATGTTACATGAAGTAATGCCGTGATCCCGCGAGACTGCCGTGTTAGAGGCGGGGCGATCCTGCCGGCGGCTTCTCGCCCTGGCGGCGCGTGGCGGCTTTTCCGGCCAGACCGCGCCGGGCGCGAGGCAGGACAGCATGGCGGTGGATCGGGGGGCGATCCCGGCATGTGGCGGCGGCGGGGCCTGGATTGGGGGAACCATGCCATGACCTTCTTGAGCGGCCGACGGGATCTGCTGGGCCTGGCGCTCGGCCTCGTCGGCCTTCCCGGCCTGGCCATCGCGGCGGTGACCGAGGCGCGGCTGGAAAGCGCGGGACGGGGGCGCGCCCGCCTGACCGTCAGCGCCAACACCGCGACCGCCTGGAAGCTGACCGCCACGGCGCAGCCGGCGCGCCTCATCCTCTCGCTTCCTGGCAGCACCTGGCGCGCGCCCGCGCGGCTGCGCGGCAGCGGGCCGGTGGACGCCGCCCGCTGGGACAGCGCCGGCCGGCGGCTGCTGATCGACCTCACGGGCCCGGTCTCGGTCTCCCGCAGCGCGAGCGGCAGCCGGCTGGTGATCGACATCGCCCCGGGCACCCAGACCAGCCATGCCCTGCTCGTGCGCAATGGCGGCGGCCAGGGAACCATCGGCGGGGCCGGCGGCGGAACCGGCGGCGGCCGCGGGACAACGACGGCATCGGGCCTGCCGCTGATCGTGCTGGACCCGGGCCACGGCGGCAAGGACCCCGGCACCATCGGCGTCGCCGGCACCTATGAGAAGCGCATCACCCTCGCCGCCGCCCAGGAGTTGAAGAAGCAGCTCGAGGCAAGCGGGCGCTGCCGGGTGGCGATGACCCGCTCGCGCGATGTCTTCGTGCCGCTGGATGGGCGCGTGGAATTCGCCCGCAAGCGCGAGGCGGCGCTGTTCATCTCGCTGCACGCCGATTCCGCGCCCGGCGCGCGGGGCGCCAGCGTCTACACCCTGTCCGACCGCGCCTCGGACGGGCTCTCGGCCCGGCTGGCGCAGAGCCAGAACGCCGCCGACGCCGCCGGGGGGCTGCGCCTGCCCCCGGTCTCACCCGAGATCGAGCGCATCCTCTATTCGCTGGTGCGGCAGGAGACCAAGATCGGCTCCGCGCGCATGGCGCGCTTCGCGGTCGAAGGTCTGGGCCGCTCCGTCACGCTGCTGCCCAACACCCATCGCCAGGCTTCCTTCGCCGTGCTCAAGGCGCCGGAGGTGCCGAGCATCCTGGTCGAGATGGGCTTCCTGAGCGACCGGCGCGACGAGGCGGCGCTGAACCGGCCGGCCCACCGCAGGCAGCTGGCCGTCGCGCTGTCGGGCGCGGTGCAGGGCTGGCTGGCCCAGCACCACGCCGGGCTCGTCAGCACCGGCTAGGTGGCGGGCGCCGGCCGTCTCAGCCGGCGCGGCCGTGGCAGTGCTTGTACTTCCGGCCCGAACCGCAGGGGCAGGCCGCGTTGCGCGGCGTGCGATACCATGTGGCGGGATCCTGCGGATCGACGCCCTCCGGCGCGCGCGACGGGGCGGGCGCGAAGGCGGCACCCGCGGGCGCATGCTCCCAGCCGGCCGCGCCACCGGCCGCACCGGCCACCTCCAGCCCCGCCATGTCCGGCTCGGGGTGGCGCATGTCGGTCACCATCACCGGCTCCGGCATCGGCGGCGGCGCGTTCGGCGCCAGCTCGATGCGCAGGAGCAGCGAGGTCACCCGCTCACGCAGGTCCTGCAGCATGCTGGTGAAGAGATTGAAGGCCTCGCTCTTGTACTCGTTCAGCGGATCGCGCTGGCCATAGGCGCGCAGCCCGATTCCCTGGCGCAGGTGGTCGAGGTTGAGCAGGTGCTCCTTCCAGACCGCGTCGAAGACCTGCAGCAGCACGCTCTTCTCGACCATCCGCATCAGGTCCGGGCCGATGTTGGCGGCGCGCGCCGCGGCGGCCTGGTCGGTCGCCTGCTCCAGCCGCTCCCGCACCGCGACCTCGTCGATGCCCTCCTCGCGGCCCCATTCCTCCACCGGCAGGTCGAGGCCGAGCTGCTCGCGCACCTGCGCCTGCAGGCCGGCCAGATCCCACTGCTCGGGATAGGCATTCTCCGGGATGGCGCGGGCGACCATGGCGGCGACGGTCTCGCGCCGCATCTCCTCCACCGTCTCCGACACGTCCTGCGCCTGCATGAAGGCGCGCCGCTGGGCATAGACCTCCTTGCGCTGGTCGTTCATGACGTCGTCGTATTTCAGCAGGTTCTTGCGCGTGTCGAAGTTGCGCGCCTCGACCTTCTTCTGCGCCTTCTCCAGCGCCCGGTTGATCCAGGGATGGATGATGGCCTCGCCTTCCTTGAGGCCGAGCTTCTGCAGCATGCCGCCCATGCGGTCGCTGCCGAAGATCCGCATCAGGTCGTCTTCCAGGCTGAGGAAGAAGCGGCTGGCGCCCGGATCGCCCTGGCGGCCGGAGCGGCCGCGGAGCTGGTTGTCGATGCGCCGCGATTCATGCCGCTCGGTGCCGATGACGAAGAGGCCGCCGGCCTGCTTCACCGTCTGCTCGTCCTGCCGGACCTCGGCGCGGAAGCGCTCCAGCGCCGCCTCGTACTCCGGCCCCTCGTGCACGCCGCCGAGGCTCTGCTGCGCCAGCATCTCGGCATTGCCGCCGAGCTTGATGTCGGTGCCGCGCCCGGCCATGTTCGTCGCGATGGTGACGGCGCCCGGCCGGCCGGCCTGGGCGATGATGCCGGCCTCCTGCTCGTGGTAGCGCGCGTTCAGCACCTTGTGCGGCACGCCCTCCTTCTTCAGGAGCTCGCTGATCAGCTCGGACTTCTCGATCGAGGTGGTGCCGACCAGCACCGGCTGGCGGCGCGCCTGCGCCTCCTTCACCAGCGCGGCGACGGCGG
This sequence comes from Teichococcus aerofrigidensis, assembly GCF_054073225.1. Taxonomy (NCBI): domain Bacteria; kingdom Pseudomonadati; phylum Pseudomonadota; class Alphaproteobacteria; order Acetobacterales; family Roseomonadaceae; genus Roseomonas; species Teichococcus aerofrigidensis. Next base: position 11,738 of record NZ_JBSXMU010000078.1, on the reverse strand, counting down.
CGTACTTCTCGCCGGCCGAGCGGTAGACCTCGTCATCGCCATCCTGGCGGATGACGGGCACGTTGGTCGGGATCTCGACCACCTCGAGCTTGTAGATCTCGGCGAACTCATCGGCCTCGGTCGCTGCCGTGCCGGTCATGCCGGACAGCTTCGGATAGAGGCGGAAGTAGTTCTGGAAGGTGATCGAGGCGAGCGTCTGGTTCTCCGGCTGGACCTCGACGCCCTCCTTCGCCTCCAGCGCCTGGTGCAGGCCCTCGGAGTAGCGGCGGCCCTCCATCATGCGGCCGGTGAACTCATCGATGATGATGAGCTTGCCCTCGCGGTTGACGATGTAGTCCACGTCGCGGGCGAAGAGCACATGGGCGCGCAGGCTCTGGTTGACGTGATGCACCAGCGTCACGTTCTGGAAGTCGTAGAGATTGCCCTCGGTCAGCAGCCCGGCCTGGGTCAGCATCTCCTCGACCCGCGCCGTGCCCGCCTCGGTCAGGTTGGCCGCGCGCTGCTTCTCGTCCTTGTCATAGGTCTCCTTGTCCTTGACCAGCTCGCGCACCACCGCGTCGACATTGCGGTAGAGGTCCGAGCTGTCCTCGGCGGGACCGGAGATGATCAGCGGCGTGCGCGCCTCATCGACCAGGATGCTGTCCACCTCGTCGACGATGGCATAGTTGAAGTCGCGCTGGACCATGTCCTCCAGCCGGTACTTCATGTTGTCGCGCAGGTAGTCGAAGCCGAACTCGTTGTTGGTGCCGTAGGTGATGTCGCAGGCATAGGCCGCGCGCCGCTCCTCGTCGGTCAGCCCATGGACGATGACGCCGCAGGACAGGCCGAGGAAATCGTAGAGCCGGCCCATATGCTCGGAATCGCGCGTGGCCAGGTAGTCGTTCACCGTGACGACATGCACGCCCTTGCCGGCCAGCGCGTTCAGATAGACCGCCAGCGTCGCCACCAGGGTCTTGCCCTCGCCGGTCTTCATCTCGGCGATGCGGCCGGAATGCAGCACCATGCCGCCGATCATCTGCACGTCGAAATGCCGCATGCCGAGCACGCGCTTCGAGGCCTCGCGCGCCGTGGCGAAGGCCTCCGGCAGCAGGTCGTCCAGACTCTCCCCCGCGGCCAGGCGCTGCTTCAGCTTCGGCGTCTGGGCCTGCAGCGCCTCGTCCGAGAGCGCGGCGAGCTGAGGCTCGAAGGCCGTGATGGCGGGCAGCCGGGCGCTGAACTGCTTCAGCATGCGGTCGTTGGCTGAGCCGAAGACGGCGCGGGCGAGGCGGGCGAACATGGGGCTGCGAAAATCTCCGAGGGCCGCCCTTGCCCCCGCCCGGCCCGCCGGTGGCGGGCGGCCGAGGGCGCGCCGGGGTCTGTCCGGAAGGCGGGACCGGACCCATGGCGGGCAACAGGCTGCTTTGGGGTGAACAGATAGGCGGCGACCGGACCAGGGTCAACGAAAGGAGGAATGACAGCCCGGAAAGTCATCCTCGCGCGGGAGCGGAGGGCACCGCCCCTGGTGCCCCTTCCCCTGATGCCCCCTCCCCTGGCGCGCCGGCCTCAGGCCGCGGCGGGCAGGCCGCGACGCAGCTCGGCCGCCAGATAGGCAGCGAGCGCGCCCGGGCCGGAGCCCGGCGTGCCGGCCAGGCCGGCCGCCTGCTCGGCCGCCTCGTTGTAGTTGGTGTTGGTGTTCACGTCGTAGACCAGGGTGCGGCCGGCCGGGTCGCGGATGAACTCGATGCCGGCGACGTCCACGCCCGCCTGGGCCAGGAAGCCCTCCAGCCGCGCCCGGAGCGGCGCCTCGATGCCGTCCCGCAGCACGGTGAAGCGCGGCGCCGCCGGGGCCGGCACGGCGGCCGGCGCCTCGCCGGCGGGGCAGAAGGCATCGCCCACGGCGCAGACATCCGCCGGGCAGAGTTCGAAGCCCGCCGTGGTGTCGACCTCCACCGCATAGACGAAGCGGCCGCCGACGAACTCGGCCCGGGTGATCACCGGGCGGGCGGCGCGCACATAGTCCTGCAGCAGCCAGAGGCCGTCCACCGGCGCCTCGTCGGCCGGCGCGGTATCGAGATGGGCGGCCAGCGCCTCCACCGAGGGGAAGAGCCGCACGCCCAGCCCCTTGCCGCCGCGGTTCGGCTTCAGGATCAGCGGGCCGGGCGCGAAGTGGCGGCGGGCGGCGGCGATGAGCGCCTCCGGCGCGTCGTGCACCAGGACGGTGCGCGGCACCTCGAGGCCGGCCGTCTCCAGCGCCGCGTACTGTCGCGCCTTGCTGATCTCGAGATCGAGCGCGCGGGGCCCGTTCACCACCCGCCGGCCGTATCGCGTCAGCCAGGCCAGCACCGCCGCGGTCAGCTCGGCCGAGTAGCGATGGCCGCGCGTGTGGGAGGAGGCGCTCATGCGGTTGTAGTAGACCCCCTCCGGCGGCGGGGCGGAGAGGTCGAAGCTGCCGCGCGAGAGATCCATCTCGGCCCAGGGGAGGCCGGCGCGGTCGAAGGCGGCGGCCAGCGGCGGCAGCCAGGCCGGGTTCTCATGGATGACATGGATCTTGGACATACCTCAGCTCCGATCGTGATTCTCGTGATTAACGAATTCATTTCGCAAATACAGGGGAATGCCGTCCGCTTCAAGCGGATCACGCCGCGGAACCCGGTCCCGCCCTGGCCTCCTGGCCATTCCGGGCGCAACAAGGCCGCGATTGTGGCGGCGGCGCGCTTCCGGCATCTTGAAGCCTCTCTTCGCGAAGGCACATGCGGTTGATGCGTTTGACCCGACTGACCCGACCTCTTCTCCTGCTTCCCTTCCTGCTCAGCCCCGCCCTGGCCCAGGCTCCGGCGAGCCCGCCGCCCGGCGCCCCCACGCCGCAGCCGCCCGCGCCCCAGTCCACGGCCCCGGGCTCCACCCTCCCGGCCGAGGGCAATCCGGTCGTCGCCCGCGTCGATGGCGAGGAGCTTCACCTGGCCGATGTCCAGGCCGCCATCGCCGAGCTGCCGGAGCAGCTGCGGGGCGCGCCGGGTCCGATGCTCTTTCCCCTGGTGGTCGATCAACTGATCGCGCAGAAGGCCCTCGTCGCCGCCGCCCGGGCGCAGAAGCTCGACCAGGAGCCGGCCGTGCAGCGCGCCATCCGCCGGGCCGAGGAGGAGCAGTTGCAGCAGGCCCTGCTGCGGCGCGAGATCGCGCCGGCCCTGACGCCCGAGGCGCTGCGCGAGCGCTATCAGAAGGAGATCGCCTCCAAGCCGGGCGAGGAGGAGGTGCATGCCCGCCACATCCTCGTCAGCTCCGAGGAGGAGGCGCGTAAGGTGCTGGCCGAGCTGCGCAAGCCCAACGCCGACTTCGCCGCGGTGGCGAAGAAGTTCTCGAGCGATCGCAGCGGCCAGGAAGGCGGCGATCTCGGCTTCTTCAAGAAGAGCGACATGGTGCCGGAATTCGCCAATGCCGCCTTCGCCCTGAAGAAGGGCGAGACGAGCCGGGAGCCGGTGCGCAGCGCCTTCGGCTGGCACATCATCAAGCTCGAGGATCGCCGCACCGCCGCGGTGCCGAGCTTCGAGGAGAGCGCCGAGACGCTGCGCCAGGCGGCTTTCGAGGAAGCGGTGAACGAGGCGGTGGAGCGGGTGCAGGCCGCCGCCACGATCGAGCGCTTCAACATGGACGGTTCGCCCCGCGCGCCGCAGCCGGCGCCTTCCCTGCTGGATGGCGCCGCGCCGCCGCCGAGGAAGTAGGGCGGGCATCGCGGAGGCCCTCCGGACGGGGCGTGATGGGGCCGGGCGCGGGAAATCACCGCGCCCGGCCTTTTTCATTGGCCAAAGCCAGGGTAACGCTGCCGCGCGCATTGATGAGGACGGACGCGCCGATGGCCAAGGATCTCCCCGTTTCCCCCCTCGCGGTCCCGCTGCCGCCCCTGCCGCCCATCGCCGGGGTCCGGCTGGGCGTGGCGGCCGCCGGCATCCGCTACCAGGGCCGCAACGACCTCACCCTGATGGAGTTCGCGCCCGGCACCACGGTGGCCGGCGTCTTCACGCGCAACAAGTGCCCCGGCGCGCCGGTGGACTGGTGCCGCGCGGCGCTGAAGGGCGGCAAGGCGCGGGCGCTGGTGGTCAATGCCGGCAATGCCAATGTCTTCACCGGCCAGGCGGGGCGCGACGCGGTGCAGGCCAGCGCCGAGGCGGCCGCGGCGCTCGCCGGCTGCAAGCCGCGGGAGGTGTTCCTGGCCTCCACCGGCGTGATCGGCGAGACGCTGCCGCATGCGAAGCTGACCGCCGCCCTGCCCGCCCTGTACGCGGCCCTGTCGGAGGATGCCTGGGCCGACGCCGCGCGCGGCATCATGACCACGGACACCTTCCCCAAGGGCAGCGTCCGCAAGGCGATGATCGGCGGGGCCGAGGTCACCATCGCCGGCATCGCCAAGGGCAGCGGCATGGTGGCGCCCGACATGGCGACGATGCTCTGCTTCATCGCGACCGACGCGAAGATCCCGGCCGCCGCGCTGCAGGCGGTGCTGAGGAAGGGCGTGGACGCCAGCTTCAACCGCACCACGGTCGATTCCGACACCTCGACCAGCGACACGGTGCTGGTCTTCGCCACCGGCCAGGCGAAGCACCCGCGCGTGCCGGCGGAAGGCGGTGCCGTGCTGAAGGATTTCGCCCGCGTCCTGCACGAGCTGCTGCTCGACCTGGCGCTGCAGGTGGTGCGCGACGGCGAGGGCGCGCAGAAGTTCATCCGCATCGACGTGACCGGCGCGACCACCGCGCGCTCGGCGCAGCGCATCGCCATGGCCATCGCCAATTCCCCGCTGGTCAAGACCGCCATCGCCGGCGAGGACGCCAACTGGGGCCGCATCGTCATGGCCGTGGGCAAGGCCGGCGAGCCGGCCGACCGCGACCGGCTGTCGGTGGCCGTCGGCGGCACCTGGATGGCGCGGGAGGGCGGCGTGGTGCCGGGCTATGACGAGGCGCCCGTCGTCGCCCACATGAAGGGGCGCGAGATCGAGATCGCCGTCGATCTCGGCCTCGGCCGCGGCAAGGCCACCGCCTGGACCTGTGACCTGACGCACGGCTACATCGACATCAACGGCTCCTACCGCTCCTGAGCGGCGGGGCGCGCGGTGGGCGCGGCCGCGCGCCACAGCCGCCTTACTTGGTCGTGTAGCCGCCGTTCACCAGGATGGTCTGGCCGGTCATCCACCAGCCTTCCGAGACCAGGAAGCGGATGAAGGGGACGATGTCCTCGATATCGGTCAGGCCGGTCCGGGAGAAGCGCGACAGGGCCGCCGCCGTGCGGTGATAGGCCACGGCGTCCTCGCCCTCGGCCGGGTAGAAGAAGGGCGTGTCCATCGGGCCGGGGCCGATGGCGGTGACGGAGATGCCCCGCTCGCCGAATTCCTTCGCGGCCGCGCGGGTGAAATGCTCCACCGGCGCCTTGGTGCCGGCATAGCTGGCGTAGAAGGGCGTGAAGGCGCCGAGCAGCGAGGTGACGACCGTGACCACCTTGCCCTGGTCGCGCAGGTTCCGCCCCGCCTCCTGGAGGAAGAAGAAGGCGGCCTTGGCGTTCACGGCGCTCATCTCGTCGTACTCGGCCTCGGTGATCTCGACGATCGGCTTCTTCAGCACCTTGCCGACCGTGTTGATGGCGATGTCCGGCGCGCCGAAGGCCTCCCGGGCGGCGTCGAAGAGGGCCTTCATGCCGCCGGCCGTCGTCAGGTCGCCCTGGAAGGCCGCCGCCTGGGCCCCGGCCGCCTTCACCGCCGCCAGCGTGGCCTCGGCCTCCGCCCGCGAGGCGGTGCTGTTGTAATGGATGAACACCGCCTTCGCGCCCCGCGCGGCGAGATCGCGGGCGACGAGGCCGCCCAGATTCTTCGCCCCGCCCGCGATGAGGATGGTCTTATCCCGGATTTCATGATCGGCCATGGTGCCTGCTCCCTCGTCTTTCCCGATGACCGGAACAGGCTAAGATCCGAGGACGCCGCATAAAGCCGCGAGTTCTGCCAGAACCTGTCAGCCAGGGCGAACAATCAGGCCAGGCCCATGGATCGTATCGAACTCTACCGCATCTTCGCCAAGGTCGTGGACTGCGCCAGCTTCACCCGCGCGGCCGACATGCTGGGCCTGCCGCGCTCCTCGGTCTCGGCGGCGGTGCAGGAGCTCGAGGGCCGGCTGGGGACACGGCTGCTGAACAGGACCACGCGGAAGGTGGCCCCCACCAGCGACGGGGCGGCCTTCCACCTGCGCTGCCTCCGTCTGATCGCCGATGTGGAGGAGGCCGAGGGGCTGTTCCGCCAGACGGCCACGAGCCTCGCCGGCACGCTGCGGGTCGATGTGCCGGGCCGCGTCGGCCGCCTGATCGTGGCGCCGGCCCTGCCCGACTTCCTGGAACGCCACCCGGGCCTGCAGATCGAACTCGGCGTCACGGACCGTGCGGTGAACCTCGTCGAGGACAGCCTGGATTGCGCGCTGCGCGTCGAGCCTCTGGCGGAATCCAGCCTGATCGCGCGCCCGCTCGGCGCCCTGCCGCTGATCAATGTGGCCAGCCCCGCCTACCTCGCCCGGCATGGCACGCCGCGCGGCCCGGAGGAGCTCGGCGCGCACTGGGCGGTGAACTACATCTCGCCCACCAGCGGCCGGACCGAGCCCTGGGAATGGCAGGAGGGAGGGCGCCTGCGCGATTGCCCGATGCGAAGCCGCGTCGCCGTCAACAGCGCCGAGGCCTACATCGCCTGCTGCCTGGCGGGGCTCGGCATGATCCAGATCCCCGCCTACGACGTCCGGGCGGAACTCGGAAGCGGCGCCCTGACCGAGATCCTGCCGGAGCACCGCGCCGCGCCGATGCCTCTGACCCTGCTCTATCCGCACCGCCGGCACCTGTCGCGCCGCGTGCAGGCCTTCGCCGGCTGGCTCGCCGGGCTGATGCAGCGGGAGGCGCTGCTCGAAGCGGGCGGCGGCGCCTGATGCCCCGCCGCCCGCGTCGTCGCGCCCCGGGCCCTCTCAGTCCGCGAGCCCGAGCAGCCCCAGCGCCTCGCGCCGCAACGCGACCAGATGCGGGTCGTCGCGGTGGCGCGGATAGGGCCGGTCCACCACCAGCTCGGCGGTGATCCGCGCCGGGCGGGGCGAGAAGACGATGACCCGCTGCGCCAGGACCAGCGCCTCCTCCACGTCATGCGTCACCAGCAGCGCGGTCAGGCCGCTGCGCTGCCAGAGCCGCACCAGCTCGGCCTGCATCGACAGCCGCGTCAGGCTGTCGAGCTTGCCCAGCGGCTCGTCCAGCAGCAGCAGGCGCGGATCGTTCACCAGGGCGCGGGCCAGCGCCACGCGCTGCGACATGCCGCCCGAGAGCTGGTGCGGATAGGCGGTCTCGAAGCCGGTCAGTCCGACCAGGTCGATCGCCTCCTGGATGCGGTGGCCGTGGCTGCGCAGCAGGCCGCGCGCCTCCAGCCCGAGCGCGACATTCGCCCGCACCGTGCGCCAGGGGTAGAGCGTCGGGTCCTGGAAGACCAGCACCCGGGAGGGGTCGGGCGCGGTGATCGGCGCGCCATCGCCCAGCACCCGCCCGGCCACCGGCGCGTCGAGCCCGGCCAGCAGCCGCAGCAGGGTGGACTTGCCGCAGCCCGAGGGGCCAAGCAGGGCGACGAACTCGCCCGGCCGCACCGTGAGGCTGACATCGTCCAGCACCGGCAGCGGCCGGCCCTCCAGTTGGAAGGCCTGGCTGGCGCCCTCGATCTCCAGCGCCATGCCGGCGGCGGAAAGCTCCTGCCGCGAGGTTGCGCCTACCACCGCACCGTCCCCTTCTGCCAGGCGAGCAGGCGGTCGCGCGACTTGAACAGCAGCGTCGTCAGCCCGGAGCACATCAGCGCCATGACGATCAGCGCCGCGTACATGTTGCCATAGGCGGCCCAACCCTGGGCCCATTGCAGGTACCAGCCGAGCCCGGCCTTGACCCCCAGCATCTCGGCCACCACCAGCACGGAGAAGGAGGCGCCGAGGCCCATGAAGAGGCCGACGAAGACCTGCGGCAGGGCCGCCGGCACCGCCACCTTCAGCACCAGGAAGGCCTGGCTGGCGCCGAGCGTCCGGGCGATGTCGTAATAGGCCTTGTTGACGCCGGCGACGCCGGACCAGGTCAGCACCGTGACCGGGAACCAGGCGGCCAGGGCGACGAGGAAGGTGCTGGCGCTGCCGCTCGACGGGAAGACGAAGAAGGCGACCGGCAGCCAGGCGGTGGCCGGGAGGGGGCCGATCAGCCGCAGCACCGGATGCACCCAGTAGCCGATGGCGCGCGACCAGCCGAGCGCCACCCCCGCGACGAAGCCCGCCGCGGCGCCGAGGGCATAGCCGGTGGCGAGCAGCCAGAGCGAGCGCAGCACGCTCTCGCCGAGCCGCGGCCAGTCCTCCAGATAGACCTCCAGCAGCCCCTGCGGCGAAGCGAAGAAGGGCAGCGGCAGCAGGGCGAACTTGGCGGTCAGCAGCTCCCAGCCGATGAGGCCGAGGCCAAGCACGGCGAGCCAGGGCCCGAGCGGACGCAGGCGCTCGCCCGCCCGGCCGGACCAGGCCGCCGCCAGCCCGGCCAGCAGCAGCAGCCCGCCCAGCAGTGCCGCCAGCAGCGCCAGCTCCTGGGTGCGGCCGACCTCGATCCGATCCTCCGGCAGGGCGATCACCGCCGCCGCCGCCAGCCAGACCAGCCCGGCCGCGAGGCCACCGAGCCACAGGCCGGGACGCGCCGCGCCCCGCGCCGTGGCGAGATCCCCGGATGCATCCCTGGCGGCATCCCCTCGGGATCTCAGGGCAACTCCCGAGGCGCTCATCACACGCTCAGCACGTCGGCGGTGACGCGCTCGGCGAAGCGCTTCGGATCGGTGCGCGGGCGCATGACGCCGACCTCCTTCAGTTCGCTGGCGTAGAACTCGATCTCGCGCCGGATGTCGCCGCCGACCGGGCTGTGCCCATGGGTGTGGGTCTGGAGGATGGCCAGGAGGTCGTCGCGATTGACGCGGCCGGGGGCGTATTCGAGGAAGGCCTCGACCGCCAGCTCGGGCCGTTCGGCGGTCAGGTGCTGCGCCTCGATCAGCGCCCGGGTCAGGGCGGCGGCCGTCTGCGGCTCCTCCTTCACCAGCCCGCCCGAGACGCCCAGGATGCAGCAGGCCTTGTCGGCCCAGACGCCGCTCAGATTGGTCGCCACCTCGACCAGGTTGTTGTCGCGCCGCAATGTCCAGGCCACCGGGTCGCCCAGCGTGTAGGCGTCGGCCTCGCGCCGCTGCAGCGCCAGGCCGAAGACATGCGCCGGGAAGACGCGCCAGGTCACGTCCTTCTCCGGGTCGATGCCGGCGCGCTTCAGCACCATGGCGAAGAAGTTCTTGTCGGCCGCCGCCATGTCGGTCACGGCGATGGTCTTGCCGCGCAGCGAGTCGAGGTCGGTGGTGATGCCGGCCGCGGGGTCGCCCACCAGCCGCATGCAGCCGCCATGGGTGCCGGCGGTGATCTTGACGTCGAAGCCCATCTCCAACGGCTTCAGCCAGCGCAGCGCCATGCCGACGCCGGCATCGGCCTTGCGCGTGGCGATGGCCTCCAGCAGTGCCTCGGTCGAGCCGCCGAAATTGATCAGCTCCACCTCCAGCCCGTGCCGGGCCAGGATGCCGTGCTTGCGCGCCACCTCGATCGGCGAGGTGCAGATGGAGGTGGCGTTCCAGGCGATGGTCAGCTTGCGCGTCGCGCCGCCCGCGCCGGCCGCGGGCAGGGGCGTGAGGCAGCGGGAGCGCGCCAGCATCGCCTCGAAGGCGCGGCGGTCGGCGCCCATGGGCGCGAAGCCGGCCAGTGGCAGGGCGAGGCCGGCGGTGCCGAGGGCGGCCAGCACCCCGCGGCGCGGCAGGCTCGGAGCTTGCGGCATATCCAGTCTCCCATCATGAATCACGATTCAGAATCGCGATAAGGACGGGATATTCAGAATTTAACTATTCATATGAGTCAATGTGATTTTGTAACAGCACAAATTCCGGGGAAATGTCGTGCTCTGCAGCCGTTTCCTTCCCTTTCTTGCGATCGCCACAGGGAGATTCCACTCCGGCACCCGCTCAGGCCGGCAAGGCATCCGGCAACGTCGCCAGGAAGCGGCCGGCGGCCTCCCGCCAGAGCCCGGCTTCCGCCCCGAGCCCGGCCTGCCGCGCCGCCTCGTCGGCGATGGGCGGCAGCAGGTCCAGCAGCACGGCGAGCAGGGCCGCGTCGCGCGGATGCGACAAGGCCCCCGCCAGCCGCCCGACCTCCGCCGGCCGCAGCCGCATCACCGGGCCGAACCGGTCGCTCTCCCGCCCTGGCCATTCGACGAAGGCCTCCGGCCAGTCCCGGGCGCGGCGGAACTCCAGCAGGGGGGTGTCGTTGTTCCGCGCCAGCTTGAAGCGCAGGCCCGGCCAGTGCTGCCCGCCGCCCGCCAGATCGCGGAGGCCGATGTCGAGATGCTCGTAGCCCGGGCGGCCCCGCAGGTGCTGGTGCAGCTCCACCGCTCCCACCACCGGCACGCCGGCCTCGGCGAGCGGCTCCGGCGCGCGCTCCGCCTCGGCCCGTGCCCGCGTGGCGAGCAGGCGCTCCGGCGCCCGGCCCGGCAGCAGGCTCAGGGCGCTCAGCTCGACCTGGAGATCGCCGCCCTCGGCGCCGCGCAGCAGGATCAGCGCCTGCGCCTGCCAGCCAAGGCCGAGCGGCAGCGTCATGGTCAGGCTGCCGGCGGCCAGATCGCGCCAGCCGGAGAAGCAGCCCAGCGCCAGGGCGGCCGCCGGCCCGCGCACCACCGCGTCCCGGTCCAGCAGGCAGAGGCCGATCCCGGCCCCCTCCGCCTCGCCCAGGCGCATCGACCAGTCGAGGCGCAGCACGTCATGCCCGGCGAGCGTCAGGCGCGGCAGCAGCAGCGCCGCCTCCTCCGCGCCGCGCAGCCGGGCGGACAGGCGCGGCGCCTCGCCGCCGATGGCGACCCGCCCCCATTGCCCCGCCACCCGCCGCGCCGCATGCCAGGTCCCGGGCGCGATGGCCTGCGGCACGCCCTCCAGCGGCAGGCTGGCCCCCGCCTCGTCCCAGTTCCAGTGTTCCGGCACGATGAAGCGCTCGCCCGGCCCGGCGGTCCAGAAGCGCAGGGCGAGGGCGCGCGCCTCCGGCTCGGCGGCGGGTGGCAGGCCGGCGACGGCGCAGGCCAGGTGGGCCGGCACCCAGCCCTCCTCCAGCGACAGCGCCAGCCCCGCCGCGAGCCCGCCCTCCGCCACCAGCTCCAGCGCCGCGCTCTCCCGCTCCGGGCCCAGCGGACAGGGCAGGTCCAGCGTCAGCCAGCCCGGCGCCAAGGCTCCGGCGGGGAGCGTCCAGGCGGCGAAGATCCGGCCGCTCTCCTCGCCGCGCAGCCGCAGCCGCATGGCTCCGGCCGGCTCCGAAGCCGTTTCCCCGCCCTCTCCTCCGGGCAGCGCGGCGAGATGCAGCGCCAGGGCGGCGATCCCCTGCAGGCGCAGGCCGAGCGGCTGGCGCAGCGCCAGGCGCGCCTCCCCCGCGGGGCGCCGCAGGCGCCCGGGCCCCGGTTCCAGCGCCAGGGCGAGGCTCAGCGGCGATGGCGGACGATGGCCAAGGCGGCGGGACAGCGCGGCCACCACCTCGCGCGTCTCCTCATAGTCCCGCCGGGTCTGCACCAGGCTGCGCTCGAGCGCGACGGCGCGGGCCTGCGCGCCTTGCAGCGCGTCCAGCAACCGCGCCGCCACCGCCGCCCCGGCCGCGGCGGCATCCGCCGCCTCGATCAGCGGAGGCGGCAGG
>NZ_JBSXMU010000077.1:0-17419 GCF_054073225.1 Teichococcus aerofrigidensis | reverse complement strand
GCGCCGGGCGCGGCGCCTCGGCCAGGGCGGGGGCCTCCGCCGGCGGCTCGGGCGGCACCGGCAGCGCCGCCTCGGCGAGGGCGGTCTCCGGCGCCGGCCCGAACAGGCTCACCGGGCCGGCGAAGGCCACGGCCACCGGCAGGCGGCGCTCCAGCTCGGTCATGCGGACGAACTGGGACGGCGTCATGGTGTCCAGCGCCAGATGCTTCTGCGCCACCTGGCGCAGCCGCTCCGGCTGGTTCAGCAGGGCCCATTCGGCGCGCAGCACCTGGCTGCGCTCGCGCGCCGCCTCGATGCGCCTGCTGACGTCACGCAGCTCGCGGTCGAGCTGCGCCGCCGCCTCCTCCGCGCGGTAGACGTGCCAGCCCACGGCGCTGAAGGCGAGGATGGCAACCACGGTCAGGGGGCGGAACATCAGGCCTCCTCCAGCTTCTCGAGAGCCCGCAGGCGGGCGGAACGGGCGCGCGGATTGGCCGAGACCTCGGCTTCCCCGGGACGCAGGGCATTGTTGGTGACGAGCCGGAACTCCGGCCGGCGCCCGGCCGCCAGCATGGCGGAGGGCGCATGGCGCGAAGCGCCCGGGGCGCGGCCCGCGGCGCTCTGCATGAAACGCTTGACGATGCGGTCCTCCAGCGAGTGGAAGGCCACCACCACCAGCCGCCCGCCGGGCGCGAGCAGCCTGGCGGCGGCGGCGAGGCCACGCTCCACCTCGCCCAGCTCGTCGTTCACCTTCAGCCGCAGCGCCTGGAAGGATCGCGTCGCGCTGTCGATCCCGGAGGGATCGCGGGGCATCACCGAATGGATGATGCGCACCAGCTGGCCGGTGGTCTCGATCGGCGATTCGCGGCGGGCGGCCAGGATGGCGCGGGCGATGCGGCGGGAATGCCGCTCCTCGCCGAGCTGCCAGAGGATGTCGGCCAGCTCCGCCTCGGGCAGGCGGTTCACCAGATCGGCCGCCGAGGGGCCGCTCTTCTCCATCCGCATGTCGAGCGGGCCGTCGCCGCGGAAGGAGAAGCCGCGCTCCGCCTGGTCGAGCTGGAAGGAGGAGACGCCGAGGTCGAGCACCACGCCATCGAGCGCCGCCACGCCGTGGCCGGCCATCAGCTCCAGCATGTCGCCGAAGCGGCCCTCGACCAGCTTCAGCCGCTCGGGGAAGGCGGCGAGCAGGCTGGCGCCACGGGCGATGGCGTCCGGGTCGCGGTCGATGGCGTAGAGGGTGCAGGCGGCGCGCTCCAGGATGGCGCGCGCGTAGCCGCCGCCGCCGAAGGTGCCGTCGAGGTAGGTGGCGCCGTCGCGCGGGGCGAGGCTGTCCAGGACCTCGGTCAGCATCACCGGACGATGCCCGCTCATGCCGTGCCCTCCGGCGCGCGCGGGCCGCGCGGCGGCAGGGTCAGGCCGCGCTCGCGCGCCTGGAGTCGGCTCTGGGCGACACGCTGCTTCGCGCCTTCCGGCTCCCAGATCTCGAAGATGCGGCCGCGGCCCATGAAGACGATGTTCTCCTGCAGGCCGGCGAAGGCGATGAGGTGTTCGGGCAGCATGATCCGGCCATCGGCGTCGGGGCGAAGCGGGCAGGCCTCGGCATAGAGCGCGGCGGAGAGGTCGTCCTGGTCCTCGGAGAAGACGTCGAAGCCTTCCAGCCGGTCCGCCAGCTCGTCGAAGACGGTGGCCGGCCAGCCCTCCAGGCAGCTGTGCTGGTGCGACGGGCGGAGGATCAGGTCCTCGCTCTGCAGCTGGGTCAGGACGGCACGAAACGGCGCCGGGACGGAGACCCGTCCCTTCTTGTCCAGCCGATTCGTGTGCATCCCCATGAAGCGGGTCATGAAGCCGCCCTGTCCCCCTGCGGCGGTAAGCCTGACCGGCCGGGGAAGCGGCTGGCAGGGCCCCCCGACCCCGCCAGCTACCCGACCATCCCCTTCATCGGCCCCTCGCCCCCCCGAGCTCCGAGCCGTTCATGGGATAATCTGGATTATCATGGGTTAACTCTGGGCAGCAAGCTTAAAACCCGCGTCGGTGCTTGTATAAAATTACGGAAAACATGCGCTTAGACGGCGCAGCGCCGAATCGACGTGAATCGGTAAATAAACGTGATGGGTGGGAGTCAAGAGCGTCAGACGGCCTGTAAGCCGGGTTCTGTCCAGAGCCTGGCGCAAGCCTGACCCTGGGGCGACCATTCCTCTGGGACACGCCTCGCGGCATGCCTCTCGCGGCCAACCCGGGTGGCGGGGCGGGAATGCCCCTGCGGCCGAGACCCTCGCGGATCTCCCGCCGGCCACCCCTATTCGGCCTTGCTCCCGGTGGGGTTTACCCTGCCGCCCCTGTTGCCAGGGGCGCGGTGCGCTCTTACCGCACCGTTTCACCCTTGCCGGGGCGGCAAGCCGGCCCGGCGGTTTGATTTCTGTGGCACTGTCCCTGGGGTCGCCCCCGCCGGCCGTTGACCGGCACCGTATTCCCGTGGAGCCCGGACTTTCCTCCAGCCCCGGAACCTGTCCGGGACCAGCGGCCGCCCGGCCGTCTGACGCGGTGTGCATGTGCGCCGGGGCCCGGCGGGTGTCAATGCGCCCGGTGCCTCGCGCCCGCCGGTGGAACGCTTTTCTGGAATAAGGTGTATTATTGCTACGCTTCTACCCGCGACAGCCGCGAATGCCTGGAAGCTATATATTATAAGGTGTGGCGTTGCCGGGATCTTCCATCAGGGCGGCAAGCGATTCCAGGCGACGCAGCGTGCCGCTGCCGGCCCGGCCATCCACCCCTTCCGGGTGCCAGTGGCGCTGGAAGGCGGTGAGCGCCAGGTGCGGCGCGGCGGGATCGACGGCATAGCCGATCCGCCGCAGCAGCGTGGCGGCCGCCACCAGGTCCTCGCCGCTTCCATCCCCGGTGTCATCCCCGGCCGCATCGGGCCACAGGCCGATGCCATTGGCCGCCAGGCCGCGCCAGTCGAACAGCTCGCCGGGGTCCTGCTTGCGGTCCGGCGCGATGTCGCTGTGCGCCACCACGTGTCCGGGCGGGATCGGATGCCGGGACAGGATGTCGAGGCAAAGCTCGGCCACGGCCGCCATCTGCAGCGCGGGGAAGGGCCGGTAGCCCCATTCATGGCCCGGATTGACGATCTCGATGCCGATGCTGGTGGCGTTCAGCAGGCTGCGGCCGCGCCAGAAGGACAGGCCGGCATGCCAGGCGCGGCGCGATTCGGGCACCAGGCGCCAGATCGCGCCATCCTCCTCCACCAGATAGTGGCAGGAGACGCGCGGCAGCGGGGCCGGGGGCGCCGGGTCGCAGAGGCGGTCCAGCGCCGCGCGGCCCGTCGGCATGCCGGTGTAGTGCAGCACCAGCATATCGACCGGCGCGCCGCTGGGCCGCTCGTCGTGGTTGGGGCTGGGCCGGTCGCGGCAGGGCAGGGCGGTCTCCGCCGCCTGCCTCACAAGCCGCGTTCCCGCTTCACCCTGTCCCAGGCGGCATTGATCTCGGCCACGCGCTGGGAGGCCTGCCGCACCCCCTCGGCCGGGACGCCGCGCGCCGCCAGGCTGTCCGGGTGGTGCTCCTGCATCAGCCGGCGCCAGGCGAGACGCACCTCCCGGTCGCTCGCCGTGGCGGAGACGCCGAGCACGGCATAGGCGTCGGTGACCGGGGGCGGCGCCAGGGTGGACCGGTCGTAGCCGGTGCGGAAGCTGCCGGCGGCATCGTTCAGCCGGAAGGACTGGCGCACGCGGGCGAGGAAGATCGCCTCCCCCCGCGTCATCGGCCCATCGGCGCGGGCGATATGGTGCAGCGCGGTCAGCACTTCCTCGAGCACGGTCGGGTTGTCGGCGAAGACCTCGCCGAGCCGCCGGGCGAAGGGCTCGTAGCCGCCGGCCTCGTCGCGCGCCTTGTCGAAGAGCAGGCCGACCTGCCGCTGGTTCTCGGGCGGGATGCGGAAGACGCGCTTGAAGGCGTCGATCTCCTCCCGCTTCACCGGCCCGTCGGCCTTGGCCAGCTTGGCGGAGAGCACGATGACGCTGACCGAGAAGATCTGGTCGCGGTTGGTCAGGCGGGACAGGGATTCCGGGCGGGCATCCAGCTCGTCCCGCGTGCCCTCGTCCGCGGCATGGCCGAGCGCCGCGCCGACGACGGCGCCGAACGGCCCGCCCATGGCGAAGCCGGTCATGCCGCCGAGGATCTTCCCCCACAAACTCAAGACTGGTCTGCCTCCATGCCCTGTCCTTCCCCTACCATGCGTCGGGCGAGGCTGCCATGCCATGTGGTGGCGAACGGGGTGGTGGCGAACGGGCTTGCATGCGCGGCGGGGCGGCGGCACAGGACAGGCGGAAACGGGCGGGTGGGCGGGCGGCGCGGGCGTCGATGCGCGGGGCCGCCGGGAAGGAGCAGGGATGAGCGGAGCGGGCTGGGAGTTCTGGATCGACCGGGGCGGCACCTTCACCGACATCGTGGCGCGCGATCCGGCGGGGCGGCTCTCCACCCGCAAGCTGCTCTCGGAGAATCCGGGCCGCTACCGCGACGCCGCCGTGGCCGGCATCCGCGCCTGCCTGGGCCTCGAGGAAGGCCAGCCGGTGCCGCCCGGCACCGTCGCCGCCGTCCGGATGGGCACCACCGTCGCCACCAACGCCCTGCTGGAGCGCAAGGGCGAGCGGGTCCTGCTGCTGGTCAATCGCGGCTTCGCCGACGCGCTCCGCATCGGCAACCAGGCCCGGCCGCGCCTGTTCGACCTCGACATCCGCCTGCCCGAGCTGCTGCATGAGCGCGCGGTCGAGGTCGGCGGCCGCATCGCCGCCGACGGCCGGGAGATCGAGGCGCTCGACGAGGCGGCCGCGCGCGCCGCGCTGGAGGCGGGCCTCGCGGAGGGCTTCCGGGCCGTCGCCATCGTGCTGATGCATGCCTGGACCAACCCGGAGCACGAGCTGCGCCTGGGCGCGATGGCGCGCGGGATGGGCTATACGCAGGTCAGCCTGAGCCACCAGGCCTCGCCGCTGCCGCGCATCGTGCCGCGCGGCGACACCACCGTGGTCGATGCCTACCTCTCCCCCATCCTGCGCCGCTACGTGGAGCAGGTGGCCGGGCAGCTTCCCGGCGTGCCGCTCTACTTCATGCAATCCTCCGGCGGGCTGATCCTGGCCGAGCGGTTCCAGGGCAAGGACGCCATCCTCTCCGGCCCGGCGGGCGGCATCGTCGGCGCCGCCCGCACCGCCGGCATGGCTGGCTTCGACCGGATCATCGGCTTCGACATGGGCGGCACCTCGACCGATGTCGCCCTCTATGCCGGGCAGTTCGAGCGCGCCTTCGAGACGGTGGTGGCCGGCGTCCGGATGCGGGCGCCGATGATGGCGATCAACACGGTGGCGGCCGGTGGCGGCTCGATCCTGGCCTTCGACGGCGCCCGGCTGCGCGTCGGCCCGGAGAGCGCCGGCGCCGTGCCGGGCCCGGCCTGCTACCGCCGCGGCGGGCCGCTGACCGTGACCGACGCCAATGTCATGACCGGCAAGATCCAGCCGGCGCATTTCCCGCCGATCTTCGGGCCGGAGGGGAATGCGCCGCTGGATGCCGCGGTGGTGCGCGAGAAGTTCGTGGCCCTGGCGCGCGAGATCGCCGCCGCCACCGGCCAGCCGGAGCAGGACCCGCGCGCGGTGGCCGAGGGCTTCCTGCGCATCGCCGTCGCCAACATGGCGCAGGCCATCAAGCAGGTCTCGATCCAGAAGGGGCATGACGCCGCCCGCCATGTCCTGACCTGCTTCGGCGGCGCCGGCGGCCAG
The DNA here is from genome assembly GCF_054073225.1 of Teichococcus aerofrigidensis. Taxonomy (NCBI): domain Bacteria; kingdom Pseudomonadati; phylum Pseudomonadota; class Alphaproteobacteria; order Acetobacterales; family Roseomonadaceae; genus Roseomonas; species Teichococcus aerofrigidensis. The sequence continues at coordinate 11,678 of NZ_JBSXMU010000077.1, read as the reverse complement.
CACGCCTGCCTGGTGGCCGACGCGCTGGGCATGGACACGGTCTTCCTCCACCCCTTCGCCGGCGTGCTCTCGGCCTATGGCATGGGCCTCGCCGACCAGAGCGTGATCGAGGAGGCGGCGGTCGAGGCGCCGCTCTCGCCCGAGGGCATGGCGGATCTGGTCGCCACGGCGGAGGCGCTGGGCGGGAAGGGCCGTGCCGCCCTGGCGGCGCAGGGCGCCGATCCCGCGCGGCTGCGCTCCGAGCCGCGCCTGCACCTGCGCTATGCCGGCACCGACAGCTTCCTGCCCGTTCCCCTCGATGACCACGAGACGGTGCTGGAGGCCTTCACGGAGGCGCATCGCCGCCGCTTCGGCTTCGCCACCCCCGAGCGGCCGGTGCTGGTCGAGGCCTGCGTGGTGGAAAGCATCGCGCCGGGCGAGGCGATCGACGAGCCGGCCCTGCCGCCGCGCGCGGCGGGCCGGGGGCCGGCGCCGATCGACACGATCAGCCTCTTCACCGCCGGCGCCGAGCAGGCCGCGCCGGTCTTCGACCGCGAGGCGCTGCGCGCCGGGGACCGCCTGCCGGGCCCGGCGCTGATCCGCGAGAGCACCGCGACCACGGTGGTCGAGCCCGGCTGGACGGCCGAGGTGACGGCGGCCAACCACATGATCCTGCGCCGCTCCGAGGCGCGGGCGGCGGCCGGCGCCGCGCCGGCGGAGGGCGAGGCGGCGCGGCCGGACCCGGTGCTGCTGGAGCTGTTCAACAACCTGTTCATGAGCATCGCCGAGCAGACCGGCACGGTGCTGCAGAACACCTCGCTCAGCGTCAACATCAAGGAACGGCTCGACTTCTCCTGCGCCATCTTCGACGCGCAGGGTCGGCTGGTGGCCAATGCGCCGCATGTGCCCGTGCATCTGGGCGCCATGGGCGAGAGCGTGCGCACCGTCATCCGCAGCCGCGGCCGGACGCTGAAGCCGGGCGACGTGGTGGCGCTGAACAATCCGTCCAACGGCGGCAACCACCTGCCGGACATCACCGTCATCACCCCCGTCTTCGACGAGGCGGGACGGGAGATCCTGTTCTTCACCGGCTCGCGCGGGCATCACGCCGATATCGGCGGGCTGACCCCCGGCTCGACGCCGCCGCAATCCCGCACCCTGGAGGAGGAGGGCGTCGTCATCGACGACTTCCTGCTGGTCGATGGCGGGCATTTCCGCGAGGCCGAGTTCCGCGCCCTGCTGGGCGGCGCGAAGTATCCCGCCCGCAGCCCGGATGTGAACGTGGCGGATGTGAAGGCCCAGGTCGCCGCCAACGAGACCGGCGCGCAGGAGATGCGCCGCGCCGTCCGCGCCTTCGGGCTGGAGACGGTGCGGGCCTATATGCGCCACGTCATGGACAATGCCGAGGCCAGCGTCCGCGCCGCCATCGACCGTCTGTCCGATGGCGCGTTCCACTACACCATGGACGACGGCAGGCCGCTGCATGTCGCGGTGCGGGTGAACCGGGCCGAGCGGTCCGCCGTCATCGACTTCACCGGCACCGGCGAGCAGAGCCCCGGCAACTTCAACGCGCCGCCGCAGGTGCTGCATTCCGTGGTGCTGTACTGCTTCCGCTGTCTCGCGGGCGGCGACATCCCGCTGAACGACGGCTGCCTGGTGCCGCTCACCATCGTCCTGCCGGAGGGCACCTTCCTCTCGCCGCGCCCCGGCGCCGCCGTGGTCGCCGGCAATACCGAGGTGTCGCAGGCCGTCTGCAACGCCCTGCTGGCGGCGCTGGATGCCTGCGCCTCCGCCCAGGCGACGATGAACAACCTGCTCTTCGGCGACGACACCTACCAGTACTACGAGACGGTCTGCGGCGGCGTCGGCGCCGGCCCGGGCTTCGACGGCGCCTCGGCGGTGCAGACGCACATGACCAACACGCGCATGACCGACCCCGAGATCCTGGAACTGCGCTACCCCGTCCGGCTGGAGGAGTTCTCGATCCGGCGCGGCTCGGGCGGCGCCGGGCAATGGCGGGGCGGCGACGGCGCGCGGCGGCGCATCCGCTTCCTGCGGCCGATGCAGGCCATCATCGTCGCCTCGCGCCGCGAGGTGCCGCCGCACGGGCTGCACGGCGGTGCCGATGGCGCGCCCGGCCGGCAATGGGTGGAGCGGGTCGATGGCAGCATCGAGCCGCTCGGCGGCCGTGACAGCGCCGAGCTGGTGGCGGGCGAGGTGCTCGGCCTGGAGACGCCGGGCGGTGGCGGCTGGGGACGGCCCGCCCCCTGATGCGACAACGGCCCCGCCTTCGCCGGACCAGCTGGATCGCCCTCGCGCTGCTGCCCCTGCTGGTGCTGGCCGCCGCCTGGTTCGGCCCGCGCCTGACCAACTGGGACCAGCACCGCGACCGGCTGGCCATCCTGGCGGCCGGGCGGCTGGGCCAGCCGGTGGCGCTGGCGGGGCCGGTCAGCCTGACCCTGCTGCCGCAGCCGATGCTGGAGGCCGGCGGCGTGACGGTGGGCGGGCCGGACGCGCAGATCTCGGTCACCGCGCGCGCGCTGCGCCTGCGGCTCGACTGGCTGGCCCTGCTCGGCCTGCGGCTGGAGCCGCGCGAGGTCGCGCTGGTCGGCGCCGAGATCCGCCTGCCCTGGCCGCCGGCGCCGGGCCAGGCCTTCCGCCCGCCACCCTGGCTGACCGAGCTGCAGGGCCGCATCCAGGATTCCCGCGTCATGCTGGGCGGCATCACGCTGGAGCAGGTGCAGGCCAGCCTGGTCGCCGCCGGCCCGTCCGACGCGCTCGGCCTGCGCGGGCATTTCCGCTTCCGCCAGACCGAGTTCGACTTCGAGACGGTACTCGGCCGCGCCGGGCCGGACGGGGTGGCGCCGCTGAACCTGACGCTCAGCGGCGCCAAGGCCTCGCTGTCCGCCAGCGGCGTGCTGCTGCCGGAGGGCGGCTTCGAAGGGGTGGCGCAGGGGGGCGGCAGCGACCTCGCCGCCCTGCTGCCCGCGCCCCCCGGCAGCTTCCGCCTGCGCGGCCGGCTCAGCCTGACCGCCGAGCTGCTCACCGCCGACGAGCTCAACCTCGACATCGGCGGCAGCCCGGCGCGCGGCGCGGCGACACTGCGCCTGGCGCCCTCGCCACGCCTCGATCTCGCCCTGGCGACCGGGCGGGTCGACCTCGACCCCTGGATCGCGGCCCTGCGGAGCGCCGGGCCGCTGCCGCTGCCCTTCGGCGTCGATCTGTCGGCCGAGGCTGCCAGCTACCGCGGCCTGACCCTGCGTCGCCTGCGGGGCGCCGCCCTGCTGGAGAACGACCGGCTGACGCTGCGCGATGTCGGCGCCCTGCTGCCCGGCGACACCGAGGTGTCGCTGAACGGCGCCACCACCACGCGGCCGGGCCCCGGGCGCCCGGCGCGGCTGGAGGGGTGGCTGCGGTTCCAGGGCACCGCCCTGCGCACCACGCTGCTGGCGCTCGGCCTGCCGCTGGAGGGGACCGACCCGGCCCGCCTGCGCGAGGGGGAGGGCCAGCTGAAGCTGCTGCTCGACGAGGCGCAGCTGGCGGTCTCCGATTTCACCGGGACGCTGGATGGCGGCCGGGTGTCCGGGGCGGGCGTCTGGCGCTTCGGCGGCCGCCCGGCGCTCGGCCTCGGACTGACCTTCGAGGAGCTGCGGCTGGACGGCTGGTGGCCGGAGGGCGCCGGCTGGGCCGGCGCGCGTCAGCGGCTCGCCGCGATCGACCTCAACCTGCGCCTCAACGCCGAGCACGCCCGCTACGGCGCCCTGGTGCTGGAGGGGCTCAGCGCCGACGCCTCGCTGGAGAACGGCCGGCTGACGGCGCGGCGCATCGGCGCCCGGATGGCGGAAAGCGACCTGGCGCTCTCCGGCGTGGTCCAGCTCGGCGAGGCGCCCCGCTTCACCGATCTGGCCTTCGAGGTCACCGCGCCGCGCGCTGCGCCGTTGATGGCGCTGCTGCCCGGCCCGTGGCCCGACGGGGTGGCGCTGGGCCAGGGCGCGCTGGCGCTCCGCCTCGCCGCCAGCGGGGCCTTCGAGGCGCTGGCCGTGCGGGGCAACCTGGAATTCGGCGACCTGCGGGGCGAGGTGAATGGCGCGCTGGACCTCCGCCAGCCGCGCTATGCCGGCGCGCTCACCCTGCGCCATCCGGGCGCGCCGCGCCTGCTCGAGGAGATGGGCCTGTCCGCCCCCGCCTGGCTGGGCCAGGGCTCCTTCTCGCTGATCGCCAATCTCGCCGCCGCGCCGCGGGAGCTGCGGGCCGAAAGCCTCGACCTCGTCGCGGCCGGGCTGCGCCTCGGTGGCCAGCTGGGGCTCGACCTGGCGGCGCCGCGACCCCGGCTGACCGGCCGCCTGGCCGCCGAGCGCCTGCCGCTGCCCGATCCCGACTGGCGCTCGCGCGAGCCGCTGCCGCTCGAGATGCTGGGATGGCTGGATGCCGAGCTGGCCCTCTCGGCGCAAAGGCTGGAGCCCGCCACGCTGCCGCCGCTGGAACAGGCCTCGGCCCGGCTGCTGCTGCGCGACCGCGTGCTGCGGCTCGAGGAGATGCAGGCGCTGCTGACCGGCGGCCGGCTGGCCGGGGCGCTGGAGCTGAACGCCGCCGCGATGCCCCGGGCGCTGGACCTGCGGCTGGACGTCTCCGACCTGGCGCTGACCGGACCGCTCACCGGCCTGCCCATCGATCTCACGGCCGGGCAGATGGAGGCCGGGCTGCGGCTCCACGCCACCGGCCACAGTCCGGCGGCGATGCTGGCGACCCTGTCGGGGGAGGGGCAGGTGGCGGTGCGCGATGGCGTCCTCCGCGGCGCCGACCTGCGGGCCGCGGCGATGGCGGCCGAGCTTCCGGCGCTGGATCAGGCCGAGGCGGGCCTCCGGGCCGCGCTGCTCGGCGGCGCCACCGCCTTCGAGGCGCTGGAGGCCGGGGTACGGCTGGAAGCCGGCCGCATCCTTCTGCAGGATGGCCGGCTGGCGGTGGGCGATGCCGCCGAGGCGGTGCCGGGCGGAGCCGCGCTGGCGGCGACCCTGTCGGGCGAGTTCGATCCGGCGCGCGGCGGCATGGAACTGCTGCTGGCCACCCGGCCGGCCGATCCGCCGGGTGGATCCCCGGGCGGGCCAGGCTTCGGCCTGCGGCTGACCGGTCCGCTGAACCAGTTGCGGCACGTGCCGGAACTGGCCGACTGGCTGCGCTGGCGCGCCACGCGCTGAGCCCCGGCCTTCGCCCGGCTCAGCGGGCCGGCAGCATGACCTCCCCCTCGCCGGGGGCCGCCTCCGCCGCCTCCGCCTCCGGCCCGATGACCTGCTGCAGCGCATGCACGCGCAGAGCGCTCGCCAGCGGCAGGTCCGGGTCGGCGCGCCCGGCATCCACGCCCTGGACCAGGGCCGAGAGGGTCTGGGCCCGGCGGGCGGCGATCAGCTCCAGCGCCGTCCAGAAGGGCGCCTCCAGGGCCACGCTGGTGCGGTGGCCGGCCAGGGTGAAGGACCGCTTCAGCAGATGGCGCCCCGTCATCCCCGCCGCCTCAGCCCGCCCCGTCCAGCGAGGCGCCGGGGGAGACCATCAGCTCCGGCTTCACCCAGGCGTCGAAATCCTCGGGCTTCACATAGCCGAGCTGCTCCGCGGCGTCGCGCAGCGTCAGGTTCTCGGCCAGGGCCTTCTTGCCGATCTGCACCGCCTTGTCATAGCCGATGCGGGGGTTCAGCACCGTCACCAGCATCAGCGACTTGGCCAGGTTCTCGGCGATGCGGGGACGGTTGGGCTCCAGCTTGTCCACCATGTTGTGGGCGAAGCTCTCGGCGACATCGGCCAGCAGCGCGACCGACTGCAGGGTGGCGTTGATGATCACCGGCTTGAAGACGTTCAGCTCCAGATGCCCCTGCGCGCCGCCCACGGTGATGGTGACGTGGTTGCCCATGACCTGGGCGGCGACCATGGTCATCGCCTCCGACTGGGTCGGGTTGGTCTTGCCCGGCATGATGGAGGAGGAGAGGCCGTCGGCCGGGATGAACAGCTCGGAGAAACCCGAGCGCGGGCCGCTGCCGAGCAGCCGGATGTCGTTGGCGATCTTGTTCAGCGAGACGGCCAGGGTGTTCAGCACGCCCGACAGCTCGACGAAGGCATCCTCCGCCCCCATGCCCTCGAACTTGTTGGGGTTGGGCTGGAAGTCGAGCCCGGTCAGCGCCCGCGCCCGCTCGCAGAAAATCGTGTCGAAGTCCTTGTGGCGGTTCAGCCCGGTGCCGACGGCGGTGCCGCCCTGCGGCAGCAGCAGCAGGCGCGGCATGGCGCCCCGCAGCCGGTCCTGGCCATGCGCCACCTGCGCCGCCCAGGCGGCGAATTCCTGCCCCAGCGTCACCGGCACGGCGTCCATCAGGTGGGTGCGGCCGACCTTGACGATGTCGCCCCATTCCCTGGCGCGCTTCTCCAGCGCCGCCCGCAGCACGCCGAGCGCCGGGATCAGGCGCTGCTCCACCGCCTCGGCGGCGGCGATGTGCATCATGGTCGGGAAGCTGTCGTTGGAGGACTGGCCGCGGTTGACGTGGTCGTTCGGATGCACCGGCTTGCGGGTGCCGAGCGGCTGGCCCAGCATCTCGTTGGCGCGGTTCGAGATGACCTCGTTGGCGTTCATGTTGGTCTGGGTGCCGGAGCCGGTCTGCCAGACGGGCAGGGGAAAGTCGGCGTCGCGCCGGCCCTCGGCGATCTCGGCGGCGGCGGCGATGATCGGATCGGCGATCTCGGCCGGCAATTCGCCCAGCGCCTTGTTGGCCTCGGCGGAAGCCTGCTTCTGCAGGCCGACGGCGCGGATCAGGCCGCGCGGGAAACGCTCGGTGCCGATCCGGAAGAGCCGCCGCGCCCGCTCCGTCTGCGGGCCCCAGTAGCGGCCGGCCTCGATCTCGATGGTGCCCAGGCTGTCGGTTTCCGTGCGGACGGTTTCCGGGCGGGCGGTCTCGGTGCGGGTCTCGGCCACGGCGGCGCTCCTAATTGAGAGTAGTTCTCAATTGGTCCCGTCTGACGCCGTGACAAGGGGGCCGGTCCGGAAAGTGACCGCGCCCCTACCAGCCGCGATAGGGGCGCGGCGGCGGCGCGTAATAGGCGACTGGCGGCGGGGCGTAATAGGCCGGCGGCGGTGCATAGTAGGCGACCGGGGGCGGGGCGTAATAGGCCGGGGGCGGCGCGTAGTAGGCGACCGGCGGTGGCGCGTAATAGGCCGGCGGCGGCTCGCGATAGACCACCGCCGGAGGGGCGGCAACGGCGCCGCCGATCAGCGCGCCGACGGCCAGCCCGCCGATGATGCCGGCGGCGACGGCGCCACCGCCGGGGCCGCGCCGGTGCCAGTCCCCAGCCTCCGCCGGCGGGGTGGCGAGGAGCAGGGCGGAGCCGGCGGCGGCGGCCAGGGCCAGGGTGCGGAAACGGGACTTCATGACGCCCTCCAGGGCTTGGACAGCGGCCATTCTATCCCGGATCCGAGCCAGATTGTGGCAGGCCCGGTAAAGGAATGTTTCCGCAGCCCCTCAGGCGCGCGGGCCGTAGGTGGCGATCTCGATCAGGTTGCGGTCCGGGTCGCGGCAATAGACCGAGGTGATCGGCCCCAGCGCTCCGGCCTTGGGCACCGGCCCCTTCTCGATGGTGACGCCGCATTCGTGCAGATGCGCGACCACGTCCTGCGCCGTCACCGCCACGACGAAGCAGAGATCCTGCGTCCCCGGTGCCGCGGCCTCGCCGCTGAACCAGGCCTCCTGCGTCGCCGTCTCCGGGCGCAGGTTGAGCTTCTGCCCGCCGAAGCGCAGCGCCGTCCGCCGCTCCTCGCCGAAGGCCTCGCGGTCCATGCCCAGCACGCGCTGGTACCAGGAGGCGCTGACCTCCACGTCGCGGCAGGTGATGACCAGATGGTCCAGCCGGTCCACCGAGAAACGCATCAGCCTTCCTTTCCTGGCGGCAGGGCGCTGCCGATCCGCGCCATGACCTCGATCTCGATCCGCATCGCATCCGTCTGCAGCCCGGCATGGAGCAGGGTGGAGGCGGGGCGCGCCCGGCCGAGCCACTTCCGCGTCACCGGCCAGCAGGGCTCCCAATCCTCGCGCCGCGGCACGATGAAGGTGGCGCGCACCACTTCGTCCAGGCTGGAGCCGGCCTCGGCCAGCGCCGCCTGGATGTTGCGGAAGCACTGCTCGGCCTGCTCCACCACGCCCTCCGCGATGGTCATGGTCGCGTAGTCGTAGCCGGTGGTGCCGGAGACATAGACGGTATCGCCCACGACCACGGCGCGGGAATAGCCGATGTCCTCCTCGAAGCGGCTGCCGGAGGAGATCAGGCGGCGTGGCATGGGCCTATTCCAGCCCGTCGTAGAAGTCGTTGCCCTTGTCGTCCACGACGATGAAGGCCGGGAAGTCCTCCACCTCGATCTTCCAGATCGCCTCCATGCCGAGCTCCGGATACTCCAGCACCTCGACCTTGCGGATGCAGTCCTGCGCCAGCCGGGCGGCGGGACCGCCGACCGAGCCTAGGTAGAAGCCGCCATGCTCCTGGCAGGACCGGGTCACCGCCTTGGAGCGGTTGCCCTTGGCCAGCATCACCAGCGAGCCGCCGGCGGCCTGGAAGCCGGCGACATAGCTGTCCATGCGGCCGGCCGTGGTCGGGCCGAAGGAGCCGGTGGGCAGGCCCTGCGGCGTCTTGGCCGGGCCGGCGTAGTAGACGGGGTGGTCCTTGATGTACTGCGGCAGGCCTTCGCCACGGTCCAGCCGCTCCTGCAGCTTGGCATGGGCGATGTCGCGCGCCACCACGATGGTGCCGGTCAGCGAGACGCGGGTCTTGACCGGGTGGCGGCTCAGCTCGGCGCGGATCTCGTCCATCGGCCGGTTGAGGTCGATGCGGACCACTTCCCCGCCCAGGATCTCGTCGGTCGCCTCCGGCAGGAAGCGGGCCGGATCGTGCTCCAGCGCCTCCAGGAACACGCCCTCCGGCGTGATCTTGGCCTTGATCTGCCGGTCCGCCGAGCAGGAGACGCCGATGCCGATGGGCAGGGACGCGCCGTGGCGCGGCAGCCGGATGACGCGGACGTCGTGGCAGAAGTACTTGCCGCCGAACTGCGCGCCGATGCCGAGGTTCTGCGTCAGCTTGTGCACCTCCGCCTCCAGCTCGGGGTCGCGCAGGCCGTGGCCGGACCTGTCGCCCGTGGTCGGCAGCGCGTCGAGGTAGCGGGTGGAGGCGAGCTTGACGGTCTTCAGCGTCGTCTCGGCCGAGGTGCCGCCGATGACGATGGCCAGGTGGTAGGGCGGGCAGGCCGAGGTGCCGAGCGTCTTGATCTTCTCCTCCAGGAAGGCCAGCAGCTTCGGCTTGTTCAGCACCGCGCGGGTCTGCTGGTAGAGGAAGGTCTTGTTGGCCGATCCGCCGCCCTTCAGCACGAACATCATGTGGAACTCGTCCGCATGGTGGTCGCCGGGGGAGGCGTAGATGTCGAACTGGACGGGGAGGTTGTTGCCGGTGTTCACCTCCTCGAACATCGAGAGCGGCGCCATCTGCGAGTAGCGCAGGTTGGTCTCGGTATAGGTGCGGTGCACGCCGTAGGAGAGCGCCTCCTCCTCGTCACCCTCGATCCAGACCCGCTGGCCCTTCTTGCCGAAGACGATCGCGGTGCCGGTGTCCTGGCACATCGGCAGCACGCCACCGGCCGCGATCGAGGCGTTCTTCAGCAGGTCGAGCGCCACGAAGCGGTCATTGGCGCTAGCCTCGGGATCCTTCAGGATCCGCGCCAGCTGCTCCAGGTGGCCGGGGCGGAGGAAGTGGCTGACTTCCCTGCAGGCGGTGAAGGCCAGCTCCTCCAGCGCCTGCGGGCTCACCTTCAGGACCTTGCGGCCCTCGACCTCGATGACCCGCACGCCCTCGATCGGCAGCTTGCGGTAGGCGGTCCTGTCCTCGCCCAGCGGCAGCATCGGGCTGTAGCGGAAGCTCTCCGGGCGCTGCGAGACCGGCATCCCGGCATCGGTGTCCTTGATCGGCGTGTCCGCGAGGGGGGCGGCGGGATCGGCAGGGGGCATGACGGCGCTCCGGCAGGAGGGCGGGGGGGAGACCGGTGGGCCGGGCAGGGTCCCGGGCGCCACCGGCGGGTGGTGGACTCCGGGCTGGAGGTAGCGCAGCCGGGCGGGCAAGCCAACAGGCGAGCCCCCGGGCCGCGGCCCGGACCGCGCGGCGGAGGGGCGGGAGGGCGCGGCTTCGCTGGACAGGCGGCACGGCGCATGGCTGCATGGACGTCCCCGGCCCGCCCGAGCGAGAGACGACCGATGGACCAAGCGATTCTCCTGGGCGCCAGCGACACGCCGCAATGGCTGCACCTGGCGCTCGCCAACCGGCACGGGCTGGTGGCCGGCGCCACCGGAACCGGCAAGACCATCACGCTCCAGGTCATGGCCGAGGCCTTCTCGCGCGCCGGCGTCCCGGTCTTCTGCGCCGACATCAAGGGCGACCTCTCGGGCATCAGCCAGCCCGGCCGGCCGAACCCCAAGGTGGAGCAGCGGGCGGCGGCGACCGGCGTCGCCGACTTCGCCTATGAGGGCGCGCCCGTCGTCTTCTGGGACGTCTTCGGCCGCCAGGGCCACCCGATCCGCGCCACGGTGGCGGAGATGGGGCCGCTCCTGCTCGCCCGCCTGCTGGAGCTGAACGACACCCAGGAGGGCGTGCTCAACATCGCCTTCGCCCTGGCCGACGATGACGGCCTGCTGCTGCTCGACTTCAAGGATCTGCGCGCCATCCTGGGCCATGTGGCGGAGCGCGCCGCGGAGCTTTCCGCCGAGTACGGCAATGTCAGCAAGGCGACCATCGGCACCATCCAGCGCCGCCTGCTGGTGCTGGAGCAGCAGGGCGCCGAGCATTTCTTCGGCGAGCCGGCCCTGGCGCTGACCGACCTGATGCTGCTGGCCCCGGACGGGCGCGGCGCGGTGAACGTGCTGGCGGCGGACGAGCTGGTGCAGCGGCCGCGCCTCTACGCCACCTTCCTGCTCTGGCTGCTCTCCGAGCTGTTCGAGGAGCTGCCGGAGGTGGGCGACCTGGAGAAGCCGAAGCTGGTCTTCTTCTTCGACGAGGCGCACCTGCTGTTCAAGGACGCGCCCCGGGCGCTTCTGGAGAAGGTGGAGCAGGTGGTTCGGCTGATCCGCTCCAAGGGCGTCGGCGTCTATTTCGTCACGCAGAACCCGCTCGACGTGCCGCAGGGCGTGCTGGGCCAGCTCGGCAACCGGGTGCAGCACGCGCTGCGCGCCTTCACGCCGGCCGACCAGAAGGCGGTGCGCGCCGCCGCCCAGACCTTCCGCGCCAATCCCGGCTTCGACACCGAGGCGGCGATCACCGAGCTCGGCGTCGGCGAGGCGCTGGTCTCCACCCTGCAGCCGGGCGGCGCGCCCGGGCCGGTGCAGCGGACGAGGATCCGCCCGCCGCAGTCCCGCATGGGCACCATCACGCCGGAGGAGCGGCAGGCCCTGATCGGGCACAGCCCGCTGGGCGGCAAGTACGACACGCCGGTGGACCGCGCCTCGGCCTATGAGCTGCTGCAGCAGCGGGCCGCCACCGTGCCGGAGGAGGCCGGGCCGCACGCCTCGCCCTGGGGCGGGCCGGTGCCGGTGCGGGGCGGCAGCGCCTGGGGCAATGGTCAGGCAGGCGGCGCGGCGGAGGCGGGCGGGGAGGGCCAGGCCGGCGGCTGGAGCCCGGAGGCCTGGGGCCGTGGCGCCGGC